>NZ_VPBV01000028.1:0-41535 GCF_013418545.1 Acinetobacter sp. YH12136 | reverse complement strand
ATTTACTTCGGATGCTAACTGATTTAGCACCTTGCAATGTTTGTCTTTTATGCGTAATTTGAGTGTCTTCATCCAATTATTTTAACAGTATTTTTCTTAATAGTGACTATAGTACAAGTATTTAAAACGACATTTCGTGTCGTTCATATGGTTTACTCCAGTCGCTTATATCCTCGTGCTGAACCACGAGGTTTTTCGCTCCAGTGGATAAAAAAACCTAGAAATCTAGGGTCTGTTGATACTTCGTCTATGTTTGCGACGTGAGAGATATATCTCGCAAGGTTTTTTAGCTGATATAAGGCATGAGGCAGGAAATTTAGTCATTCTAAATGACTGACTCATAACGCAATAGCAGCAAAAAATATGCTCGTTCCGAAGGACTGTGGCTAAAACTTTCTCAGATTGCGTTATGAAACTTGGCAATAGACCCACTATTCCCTACGTTTCATGCCTGATCTGCTCAGTTTTAGCCTACAGCGCAAGCCATTTATGAAATATCAACAGACCCTCGGCTTTTTATTAAAAATCAATCTATTCACCACCAAGTGAACATTCAAAATTGGTTTTTTCGACAGAACAACGAGCGCGTTTTAACACACTCATCATGGCAGGGTCATAAATACCGCGTTTGGTCATATCCATACGTCCATCACGTAGCATTTTTTGATATTTAGTTTTATCTTCTGCGCTCAAGTTCATTTTATATTTGGCTGGAATTTCACCTTCTAAACGATTAATCATACTCATCGCTTTAGGCAGATTTTTTACAAACCAATCTCGTGATTTTTGCCCAAAGCCCGCAGGGAATTGTTCAGGGCGAATCACAAAGTCTGCGGTCACTTGTAATACAGGGAAGTTAAACATCGCCCCGTGATTACCTAAACCCTTGTAGATTTCTAAAGGTTTGTACGCATAGGCAGGCGCACCGACCATATCGACCTGACCATTGTTAAATTTCGCCACAAAGTTAGATACATCAGAAATGACAGCTTGCGCACCTACACGCTGCACCATAATTTTTTGTGCATCGTCATAGCCCAATACCGCAAACTTTTTCCCTGCTGCTTTTTCAATCGAGCTGATGTTCTTGTCGCGCACAAAAATAAAGGCCGAACCTAAAGGTGAAATACCCGCAACTTCATATTTCTTGCCACCTAAATTGGTAACCATTTTCGCTGCATTACGTTGATCTAAAGCAAAGCTGATGGCACGTTGTGCAATCGCATTACTTGGCGCACCACCTAAAGCATCAATCGAGCCTGCAAATTTATTGTATTGGCGAGCACGCATGGCGGTCATAAATACCCCATCACATTTGCCTGCTTTAAAATCATTGTCTGCGACAGCTTCATCCTGACGTGGAATTAAATTGACTTCTGCACCCCAGCCTTTTGCTGCTAGCGCCCACTCTTGTGCCATCTGAAAAGATTCACCTGACTTACCCAGTAAGTCAAAGACACATACATCTACTTTTGCTGCTTGCGCCTGAGCACTGAAACCGATCGCTGCGAATGCTGTCAATGTTGCGCTGACCCATATTTTTTTCATTGTTTCGATCCTTCTACAGATTTTTTTATTTTTGAGTGTCCGTACACGAAACAAATATTAAGCAAGTTCAAATTAAAAAAATAGAGCATTTACTCGAATTTCATCTGTCAATTCTGCCAAAACCTTATACTGCCTTATTTAAGCGATCATTTTTATTTCATAATTCACTTATATTTTATAGATTTAGATCAAAATAAAGATCATTTCCAACATGCACGTATTTTGTGCTTGTTTACAAAGTCATAAAAAAAGCCTGTTGTTAGATCATAATTTTTAAACATCACAAGAGAGATTTTTCGCAAATCACAAATAAAACTGGGCTTATTTTTGTTTTCTGGTGGGCTTCCATTAGAATATGCCCAACTTTTGTTGTGACCAGTAAACACCATGATTCAACTTGACCAAGTTTCTTTACGCCGCGGTGGACGTGTTTTATTTCAAAAAGCGTCTATGCAAATCCATCCAGGCTGGAAAGTCGGTCTTACAGGTGTCAATGGTGCAGGAAAATCCAGTTTATTTGCTGCGCTTTTAGGTAGTTTAACCCCAGACGAAGGTACGTTGAGCCGTCCGCAAGGCTGGACTGTGGCGCACATGGCACAGGAAGTTAAAGCATTGGATTTGCCTGCGATTGATTTTGTGCTGTCGGGTGATGAAGAATACTGGAACATTCAACAACAACTGCAACATCCTGAACAATTAAATAATGACCAACTTGCACATTTGCATGGTCGTTTTGATGAAATTCATGGCTATACCGCACCCGCCAAAGCCGCACAACTGATAGCAGGTTTAGGTTTTATGGAACATCAAAACAGCTTGGCGGTCAGTAGTTTTTCTGGTGGATGGCGCATGCGTTTAAATTTGGCGCGTACCTTAATGAGTCGCTCCGAATTATTATTACTGGACGAACCAACCAACCACTTAGACTTAGATGCAATTTTATGGTTAGAAGACTGGCTTAAAGCCTATGCGGGAACTTTGGTGCTGATTTCCCATGACCGTGATTTTTTAGATGCCATTACCGATCATATTTTACATATTGAAAATAGTGAACTGACTTTATATACAGGCAATTATTCAACCTTTGAAACCACACGCAGTGAACGCTTGGCACAATATCAACAAGCGTATGAAAAACAATTAGAAACCCGTGCACATTTACAAAAATATATTGATCGTTTTAAAGCCAAAGCCACCAAAGCACGGCAGGCACAAAGTCGTATCAAGCAATTGGAACGCATGCAATTGCTTGCCCCTGCGCATGTAGATACACCATTTACCTTTAGTTTCCGTGAACCGACCAAAATGAGCTCACCCTTACTGACCTTGGAACAAGTCAGCATTGGTTATGCAGACAAAGTGATTGCCAGCAAAATTAACCTACAAATTACCCCGACCAGTCGTATTGGTTTATTGGGGATGAACGGCGCAGGTAAATCGACCTTAATTAAATCCTTAGTGGGTGAATTGGCGTTATTAGCAGGTACTCGCAAAGCCTCAGAATTACTCAATATTGGCTATTTTGCACAGCATCAAATGGATGCTTTGGATGATAGCGCCAGCCCGATGCTACAACTGGCACGCATTGCCGATAAAAAAATCAGCGAAGCCACTTTACGCGCCTTTTTAGGCAGTTTTGGTTTTAGTGGCGAACGTATGGACACGCCTTGTGAAAGTTTTTCAGGAGGTGAACGTGCACGTTTGGCTTTGGCTTTAATTGTCTGGCAACGTCCTAACGTACTGATTCTGGACGAACCGACCAACCATTTAGACTTAGATATGCGACATGCCTTAACCATGGCATTACAGGATTATGAAGGTGCAGTGGTATTGGTGTCACACGAACGTCAATTAATTGCCAGTGTCTGCGATGACTTACTCTTGGTTCATGCAGGACAATGCACAGAATTTGAAGGCGATTTACAAGATTATGCCCAATGGTTACGCCAAGCTCGTGCAGACATGCTTAAGCAAGGTACATCCAACACAGCTCCATCCAATCCAAGTCCAGTGGTTGAGAACAAGACTAACCTAGTCAAAGTAGATAAAGAAGCTCAACGCAAACTGGCAGCACAACGCCGTGAACAAACTCGCCCTATTCGTAAAAATATTGAAAAATACGAAGCGCAAATTGAAAAAATTCAACCGCGTCTGACTGAAATTGAAACCGAACTGGCAGATCCTGCCCTTTACGATGCCAACCGTAAAGATGATTTGCTCAAACTCATGAATGAGCAAAATGATCTGAAAACAAAATTGGCACAGGCAGAAGAACAAATGCTTGAATTGATGATGGAATTGGAAGAACTCGAAAGTAGCTTTGAATAGCCATACCGATGAGATTTTAACGCTATGCTAAATAGGGTTAAATCTCATCATATTTCGTAGAATATGCATTGTGTATGTTCCATACTTATAAGACACATTCGTAATAGTTTTAATCTTTAGTTTATCTTCACAATAACCACGCAAAGAAATTTAAGTCACTCTCTGCGTTTGTTTATTTTTACTTATCAATCTTGCACCACAGCATAGTTGTATGACACCCCCCACCCTGAATAAAAGTAAGACAACGATAGCTACCAAGCAAGAAGTTTTGAATTTAAAACTCAGTGTGATTTTTAAATTCAAAATCTACAATTTAAATTTAAAAGCAAAAACTTAGTTATCCACAACTCAAACTAACTGTTATTTTAAATTCAAAACTCTAATTAAAGCCAAATCAATCCATTCTTTCATGGTTATTTTGAGTCATTGAATCTCAGTGATTCACAGAAAATCGCTGCTACTCGGCAGTAATTTTTGCTTTGCTAATACATAATTCTTGTATTTTCCAGCCCTGAATATAGCGCCAGATTTCTTGAATATACCCTTGATCATCCGCCAAACCAATTTGAATCCGACAGTTAACCTGCTCACGATCAAACTCATATTCTTCTAATTCAACATTCGGTTTGATCGGTTTCCAGACACCATTATTCACTGCATGCTGAATGTTGGCATAACGTGTTTCACGATTTTCCACACGTGATTCTGCCGTATAAACGACTTTAAAATCTTCATCTTCATAGTGTGCTAACAGCTCCACATTGCCAGTAAAAAAAGCATTCACCCATGCATCACGTGCTTGTTCTAATTGATTATCCATCTTAATGATTCTCCTATATTTTTGGCTTAATGTAGCTCAGCATGACAGAACAATAAGTCAGTTTTATAAAAGTTATTTGGATGAATCACGACAACAACAAAAGCCAAACATAAAAAAGCACTCCGTAGAGTGCTTATGGTTATGCGGATGATTTGGACGAATTAAGCGTCAATATCTGCATTTAAGGCATTTTCTTCAATAAAGGCACGACGTGGTTCTACATCATCGCCCATTAAGCAAGAGAACATGCGGTCTGCTTCAATGGCATCATCAATGGTGACTTGCAACATATTGCGGTTTTCTGGGTCCATCGTGGTTTCCCAAAGTTGTTCCGCATTCATCTCACCCAAACCTTTATAGCGCTGAATCATCATGCCGCGACGCGAGTCCTGCAAAATGTGTTGCCACACTTGATGGAAATTGTTGACCGTAATTTTACGTTCGCCTTTTTCCAAATACGCACCTTCTTCAAGCAGCGTAAACCAGCTTTTTGAATTTTTCAGCAAACGTGCATATTCAGCTGAACCCAGCAAACCTGTATCTAGTAAATAAGTATGGGGCAAGTTGTGCACATATACCGTGATTCGTGGCCAATACGTTGCAGATTTTTGACCATCCGCATCTTCTTTTTCAAACTGTTCGATGCTTAATTCAGGACGCAAACCTGGCTGTAATCGTTCAATGCTTTGACGTAATTGCTCGCCCCATTGTTGTACATACGCCTGATCTGCTGCTTGATCAATTTTAAAGGCATCTAATTCTAATAAACCATCCAACAGACTTGCAGGATAACGCAGCGTTAAACGGCTCAAACTCTTTTGTGAAGTTTGATAATCCGCAATGACTTTGGCTAAAGCCTCACCACGAATTGCAGGTGCATCAGCACTCACATGCAGCTCCAATTCATCAATCGCATTAGAAATTAAATAGGTTTCTAAAGCATCGTTATCTTTGATGTATTGTTCCTGCTTGCCTTTTTTCAGCTTATACAATGGTGGCTGTGCGATATAAATATGACCACGCTCAACCAATTCTGGCATTTGACGGAAGAAGAAGGTCAATAGCAAGGTACGAATGTGTGAACCATCTACGTCGGCATCGGTCATGATGATGATTTTGTGATAACGCAGTTTGTCTGGGTTATATTCTTCACGACCAATACCACAGCCCAAAGCGGTAATTAAAGTACCTACTTCTGCCGATGAAATCATCTTGTCAAAACGGGCACGTTCCACGTTCAGGATTTTACCTTTCAGTGGCAAAATTGCCTGCATTTTACGGTTACGACCTTGTTTAGCCGAACCACCTGCAGAGTCACCCTCGACTAGATATAATTCAGATAATGCAGGGTCTTTTTCCTGACAGTCAGCCAATTTACCAGGCAAACCTGCAATATCCAAAGCACTCTTGCGGCGCGTCATTTCACGGGCTTTACGCGCCGCATCACGGGCACGCGCTGCATCAATAATTTTACCCGCAATGGATTTTGCCGCTTGTGGATTTTCCAATAAATATTCAGAGAAAGATTTATTCATGGCCTGCTCAACAGCAGGTTTCACTTCACTCGATACCAATTTTTCTTTGGTCTGTGATGAGAATTTTGGATCTGGCACTTTGACCGACACAATCGCGGTTAAACCTTCACGTGCATCATCACCCGACACCACGACTTTTTCTTTTTTCAGGATATTTTCGCTTTCCATGTAGTTGTTTAACCCACGGGTTAGCGCAGCACGGAAGCCTGCCAAGTGCGTTCCACCGTCTTTTTGTGGAATGTTATTGGTAAAGCAACGTACGTTTTCCTGATAGGAATCATTCCACTGCAAAGCAACTTCTACGGTAATTCCGTTTTCAGCCTGTGTCGTGAAATGGAAAATTTCATTCAGATGGGTTTTGCCTGCATTAATATATTTCACAAATTCAGACAAACCACCTTCATAGTCAAAAATATGTTCTAAATTGACACGTTCATCACGCAATACAATACGCACGCCCGCGTTTAAGAAAGACAATTCACGCAATCGGCGTGCCAAAATATCCACATTAAAAATGGTTTGGCTAAAGGTTTCAGCACTTGGCCAAAAACGCACAGTCGTACCTGATTGCTCAGTGTCGCCCACTACTTTTAAAGGATATTGTGGATCACCATGGCGGTATTCCTGTTGGTGAATTTGACCCGCGCGTTTAATCGTTAATTCAAGTTTACTCGATAAAGCATTGACCACCGACACACCAACGCCGTGCAAACCGCCCGACACTTTATAACTGTTGTCATCAAACTTACCACCTGCGTGCAGAATGGTCAGAATGACCTCTGCTGCAGAGACACCTTCTTCAGGGTGAATATCGGTTGGGATACCACGACCATTGTCAGATACGCTGACAGATTCATCTTCATGGATAGTCACCAAAATTTCATCACAATGACCCGCCAAAGCTTCATCAATAGCGTTATCGACTACCTCGAACACCATGTGATGCAAACCTGTACCATCATCTGTATCACCGATATACATGCCTGGGCGTTTACGAACAGCATCTAGGCCACGCAATACTTTGATACTAGAGGAATCATAAGCCTTTTCATTGGTTTGTTCTGTAGTAGAGACAGATTGATCTTCTGAACTCATGGTTTCTCCCTAGTGAAAAATAGGTCTATCCAAAGATAAAAAAATTATTGCTCAACAGCCTGCACCGTTCCGTGATCGACCTGAAATAAGCGATAAGGAATCGACAACGCTTGTAAGTGTTGTTGCACGGATTGATGATCTAAAGTGGTAATAAAAACTTGACTACCCAATTGGCTTAATCGTTCAATTAAACGTTGTTGTGCGCTTAAATCTAATTCTGCTGTCAGATCATCTAATAATACCACAGTTTCCTTATTAGACGCATGCAGCATTGCAATCTGTGAGAGTTTTAATGCCATAATCAATAGCTTTTTCTGCCCACGTGACAGCACCACATCGGCATCACCCATTGGGGTTTTTAAGCGTAAATCGGCGCGGTGTGGCCCATATTCGGTATAGCGACGTTCCACATCTTTTTGATGATAATTGCACAGATCATTCAACAAGCCTGTTTCGGTATGAAAGCCTGCGCTGTATTCCAGACTAATGTGTAAATCAGGCAATAAATACTGTAAATCTTGTGCAAAAAATTGCTGCCATTGTTCCACCGTTCCCAAACGCTGCTGATGCAAAATCTCACCATAATCACTGAGCATTTTGTTCCACGGTTCCAAGTCCGACAGACTTAAATGTCGCTGTGATTTAAGCAAACTATTACGTTGTTTTAAGGCACGTGAATAATATTGCCAAGCGTGATAAAACTCTGGTTCCACGTGGAACATCAACCAGTCCAACAGTTGCCGTCGTGGTTTTGCACCATGGTCAATAATATCGGTACTGAGTGGATCAATATGTTGTAAAGGCAGAATTTTAGCCAATTGCCCTTGGGTCGCAACAGGGTCGCCATTGACCTTAATCAACTGCTCACCCGATGCCATTTTTTGCATGCCAATTTTTTCAGTCAATGACTGAGCAAATACAATCGCATCTTGGCTACTGTTCTGAATGTAATTTTTAGGAATATGGGTGCGAAAAGAACGCCCTGTCGCCAATAAATGAATCGCTTCTAAAATCGAGGTTTTACCCGAACCATTTTGCCCATAAAAGACGTTAAACGGCTGCAACTCATGAAGTGCAACCGCTTTTAAGTTCCGAACACGCTCGATATGTAAACGCGTAATATGCATGATTCAGCTAGATTTAATCTTGAAATAAACCGCTCACTTAAACACGCATTGGCATCACAACATAGGTTTGATCTTGATGTGCTGGATCTTGTACCAATACCGATTGATTGGCTTCGGTCATGGTCATCGATACATCATCGCCATCCAATGCCCCTAATACGTCCAATAAATACTGTGCGTTAAATGACATTTCTAACGGCGAATCGGCATATTGAATCGCTAAATCTTCAATTGCTTCATCTTGTTCTGGGTTATTGGCACGTAATTGCAAGGTGTCCGCACTAAAATTCAGGAATACGCCACGCAATTTTTCATTACTTAAAATCGCCACACGCTGTAAAGATTGTTTAAATACATCATGCGCGATCAGCACGTTTTTATCACCACCACGTGGAATCACACGGCGATAATCTGGGAACTTACCATCAATTAATTTAGTGGTAAAACGCACGGTAATTTCTGCTTGTTCTTTGTCACGGCTTGGGGTGCGAATGGTCACATTCAGCAATTCACGCCCAATTAAAAGTGCCAGTTGTTCATCTTCAATGCTCAGCAAACGCTGCAATTCAGCCACAGCTTTACGCGGCACAATGGCTTGAATTAATTGAGTAGCTGTCGAAGATGCCGCTGTTTCACACAAGGCCAAACGGTGACCATCTGTGGTCACAGCACGTAATTGGTTTTCATCAATTTCTAACAAAGTACCCGTTAAATAAAAGCGTACATCCTGCACTGCCATCGCAAACGCAGTTTTTTCAAACAAACGCTTCAGCTCACGCTCAGTAACCGTCACTTGCGTACCTTGAGCATTTTCTGTAGCCAATAATGGATAATCTTCCGCAGGCAAAGTACCTAATACAAAGCGGCTATTGCCCGATTTTAAAATACAGCGCTGATCTTCAGTGATTTGCAAATCAATCAAAGCTGCGCTTGGTAAAGATTTACAAATATCCATCAGTTTACGTGCAGGCACTGTAGTTTCCCCTGCCTGTAAACATGCCCCTTCAGTCAGATTCGTACTGGCAACCAATTCCACTTCCAAGTCCGAACCAGTAATGGTTAAGGCTTGCTCAGTCACCTGAACTTTGACATTGGATAAAATATTTAAGGTATGGCGACGTTCAACCGCTCCTACGACATGTGACAGAACATTCAGTAAGCTTTCTTTCGCGATTTTTAAACGCACGGTACATTCCTCTAACAACTGAAGATTGGAGTATAAAATAGGTTTTTTAGCAGTGTACTATGCGGCAAAAGCTGCCGCATGGCAAGAACAGAATTTGAGCAAATTCGGTCAACTTTGCAACAATCGTTGCAGGTTTTTATAGTCTTCGTTAAAGATCGGATCTTCTTCGCGCAGGCTTTGTACTTTTTCGCAGGCATGCATCACGGTACTGTGATCACGGCCACCAAATGCCATACCAATTTCAGGGAAACTGTCGCCTGTCAGCTCACGTGCCAAGCCCATTGCCAACTGACGTGGACGCGCATAAATACGGGTACGTTTTGGCCCCACCAATTCTTTGAGCGGAATACGGAAATATTCACTCACGACTCGCTGAATATTTTCGGTACTGATGGTACGTGCGCGAATTGCCAAGACATCTTTTAAAGATTCACGTACCACATCTAGATCGATTGGGGTGCCTTTAAAACGGGAAATTGCCACCACTTTATTGAGTGCACCTTCAAGTTCACGCACATTAGCCACCACTTGCTGGGCAATAAATAAAGCACAGTTACGTGGTAAATCTACGGCGCTGCTTTCAGCTTTCTTTAATAAAATTTCAATTCGGGTTTCAATATCTGGCGGTTCTACCCCGACTGATAAGCCCCAAGAAAAACGTGACACCAAACGTGCATCCAATTCGGTTAATTCTTTTGGATAACGGTCTGAAGTCAAAATAATCTGTTTAGATTCATCCAATAAAGCGTTAAAGGTATAGAAAAACTCGACCAAACTGGCTTCTTTACCTGCCAATAAGTGAATGTCATCCACCAATAACAAATCTAAAGAGCGGCAGTTTTTCTTAAATTCTTCAACCTTGCCCTGCTGCAAAGAGCTGACAAAATCCTGCACAAAACTTTCTGCAGTCATGTACATCACCCGTGCATTCGGTTTGGCTTGCAACAAAGCATTGCCCACCGCTTGCATCAAGTGAGTTTTACCCAAACCTGTTGGGCCATACAAAAATAATGGGTTGTGCTGTGAAGCCCCCAATTGGGTCAATACCTTGCGACAGGTTTCCGCAGCCATTTGGTTAGAACGACCTTCCACAAATAAGGAAAAGGTAAATAACGGATTGAGTTGGCGTTTACGGCTTTTTGCAGAACTTTCTTCTTTTTCACGTTTAGGCTTGGCCACAGGCGCAGGGCTAGATTCCAGCGCAGCAGTAGTGGTAGCAGGTTGTTCACTGGCCGATAAAATTGCACCTGGACGCGAATCGACTAAAATTTCGACCTTACGCACGCGTCCCTCAGACAACTGCTCTGCCAAAATAGTAATCAATTCCAGATGATGTTCTTGAATGTAACGCGTCCAATAAGGATTAGGCGCATAAAGTTTTAATGTATCTTCAACTTCTTCTGCCACCAATGGGCGAATCCACATTGTAAAGACATTTCCAGAGAGCTCTTGTCGCAAGCGATTTAAGCAGTCCGTCCAAAGCATGTGAAACCCCTATCTAATCCATTTTTAAATTTAAAACTTCTCTCGACCGCCTGAGCGGGTCGCCATTCTAACCAAGTTATCCACATCTGTCATGACAAAATCAGCAAAATTGCTCAAAAAAGGAATCACTAAACCTGAATTTAAATTTGAAACGTGGTGTGGATAAGTTTATCCGCAAGGTGTGGATAAAATATAGCACAAAGTTATCCACATAGTATTAAAATTATAGAAACACAGATATTCACAATTCAAAATTTTGTTTTATAAAAGAAAAAGTGGGTTTTCAACAGAAAAATGCGTCCCTAATAGTAATAAATTTAAATTTATAAATTTGAATTTATTTATAAGAAACGTTGCAACTGTGGATAATTCAATCTGAGTTTAAATTTAAATTCAAAACCGAAAATTTTAAAATTAAACAGAATAAGCTTGTGGATAATTATGTGAATAATACTGTTAATAACTTATTAGTCAAGCATAAACAATTGCTTATCTTGTGTATACTTTAATTTGTATGATCAACCAGTCAATTGAGCGAAAACTTGTTAAAAAGAAAAATTTAGGCTTATTTTGCAAGAAACCGTGTTTTTCATTGACAGCTCAAGCAATGAGCACTAAAATCGCGGACCTTTATAGAAAGATCATTTTTGGAGTTTCGATATGAAACGTACATTTCAACCATCTGAATTAAAGCGTAAGCGCGTTCATGGTTTCCGTGCTCGTATGGCTACTAAAGCTGGTCGTCAAGTATTGGCTCGCCGTCGTGCAAAAGGTCGTCACAGCTTAACTGTTTAATACAGTCACGCTGAACCGACTCTTGGGTGTTATGACAACACTTTATGGCTTCAGCACAGAGTTGAGATTACGCTGTGCTGCCGATTATAAAGGTGTGTTTGATGGTGCGCTTTTTAAAGTGCATCAACCCCATTTCTTATTTCTTGCAAAACATTCCGAACTGCCGAATAGCCGTTTGGGTCTTGTCGTTGCAAAAAAGAAAGTGCGTCGTGCACACGAACGAAATCGAGTAAAACGACTTGCTCGCGAAAGTTTTCGCTTACACCAACAGCAATTAAATGACTTAGATATTGTGGTAATGCCCAAAGTTGGGGTAGATACGGTATCTAATGCGGAATTGCATCAGCAATTACAATTTGCTTGGCAGAAGTTACAACGTCTCGCCAAAAAGCATTCAAAAATAGCTCCCTCCCCACAAAAGTAGAGATGGCCAATGGTACTTTTACTGCATTGGTTGATACGTTTCTATCAGATCGCGATTAGTCCTTTATTGGGACCACGCTGTCGCTATATTCCAACATGTTCTCAATATTCTTTGGAAGCAGTCCATACGCATGGTGCTGTACGTGGTGTGTGGCTGGCTACAAAACGTATTTGTCGTTGTCATCCGTGGGGTGGTTCGGGCTATGATCCGGTGCCGCCAAAAGTCATTCGTTTTATTTCATTTCAGCAAATAGATTCTCAAACGCATCACATTACTGTACCCTTTCGTGATCGTTTATTGAACCAAAATCACTCTAACCACTTGGGGTAATAGATATGCAACAATGGGCCAGGTTTGCAATTCTCGGGGCCATGTTTGTCGTCGCATATTTGCTCATTTTGGCGTGGCAAAAAGATTATGGAAATGCTGAAACAGCACCGCAGCAAAAAACTGCCGTTGTTTCACATGAAGTGTCTGCAGATTTGCCGAATGCCCAAACGGCTACAGCAGCTTCTGATGTACCGCAAGCAAATATTCCTGCACAGCAAACAACCGATGCCACAGCACCTGTAAGTCAGCAGCTTATTTCAGTACAAACTGACCTTTATCATCTTTGGATCAATCCGAAAGGTGGTGATATTGTTCGTGTTGAATTACTCAATCATGACAAAAATAAAGACAGTGACGATCCTTTCGTCATGCTGGAAAGCGATGCTAAGCGCACCTATGTCGCGCAATCTGGGTTAATCGGGCTGAATGGTCCAGACAGTAGCCGTAATGGCCGCCCAAGCTATGAAATTGAAAAATCGACTTATAGCTTAGCCGATGCCAAAGAAAGCAAAAATAAAGCGGGTGAAACAGTTAAAACTTTAACTGTCCCAATGGTATATAAAACTGCCGATGGTGTAGAAATCATTAAAACCTTTAGTTTTACTGAAGGTGAATATCCTGTGCTGGTGAATCACAAAGTGATTAACCGCAGCAGCCAAAACTGGCAAGGTCAGATGTTTGGTCAGTTGAAACGTGATAATTCAGATGATCCAGGCAAGTCAGATCAAGGTATTTTTACCTTGGGTACTTTCCTTGGCGGCGCATGGGGAACACCTGAAGAACACTACAACAAGTTGAAATTTGACAATTTTAATGACGAAAAATTGAATGTCGATGCAACAGGTGGTTGGGTGGCCGTGGTTCAGCACTATTTCGTGAGTGCATGGGTTCCGGGGCAGTTAAAATTGACGCAGGCCGATGGTCAACCGTATGCAGCGAAGTTGGAATCACGTAAATCTAGCGATGAAATGAACATCATTGGTTTTACCTCGCCAACCATTAATGTCCCTGCAGGTACGGTGGCAGAAGTTGATGCGACCTTCTACTCTGGTCCAAAAATTCAGTCTGAATTGAAAGATTTGGCGACAGGTTTGAACCAAACTGTGGATTATGGCTGGTTATGGCCAATTGCAAAATTATTGTTTATTGGTTTGCAATTCTTCCATGGTTTAGTGGGCAACTGGGGTTGGTCAATCATCTTATTAACCGTTCTTGTCAAACTGATTCTTTGGCCGTTATCGTCTAAGAGCTATCGTTCTATGGCGAAAATGCGTGTGATTGCACCAGAAATGCAGCGCATGAAAGAAGAATTTGGCGAAGACCGTATGCGTTTCTCGCAAGAAATGATGGCACTTTATAAACGTGAACAAGTGAATCCACTGTCAGGTTGTTTGCCATTGTTACTACAAATGCCAATTTTCCTTGCCTTGTACTGGGTATTGATGGAATCGGTAGAGTTACGCCATGCACCGTGGTTAGGTTGGATTCAAGACTTATCGGCAATGGACCCTTGGTTTATCTTGCCATTGTTGATGGGTGTGACCATGTATGTTCAACAAATGTTGAACCCACAGCCAACAGATCCAATGCAGGCAAAAATCTTCCGCATTATGCCTGTGGTATTTACCGTATTCTTATTGTTCTTCCCTGCAGGTCTAGTTCTGTACTGGATTGTCAACAACTTGATTACGATTTTGCAGCAAAGCTTGATCAACAAAAGTGTTGAAAAAGACCGCGCTAAACGAGAAGAGGCAACTCCAGTCAATTAAGTATGGCTGAGCTGCTGAATAAATCCGCTTAAGATGGTAATCTTAGGCGGATTTTTCTTTGCATATATTTTGAAAGTTTTAGGTGAATTTTATGTATAACCGCAGCACCATTGCCGCAATCGCGACTCCACCTGGCCGTGGTGGTGTGGGGGTGATTCGCCTGTCGGGACCAAAAGCCTATGCGATTGCCGCAGCCTTGACCCAAAAAGACTTACCCAAAGCACGTTATGCAGGTTTTCGCCAGTTTTACGATGCAGCCAATGAAGTCATGGATGAAGGTTTGGTGATTTGTTTCCCCAATCCTCATTCATTTACTGGCGAAGATGTGGTGGAACTACAAGGGCATGGTGGCCCAGTGATTCAAAATGCTTTATTGGCACGTTTACTGGAACTCGGTGCAACGGCTGCCAAAGCGGGTGAATTTTCGATGCGCGCCTTTGAAAATGGCAAGCTGGATTTGGTACAGGCCGAAGCCATTGCCGATTTAATTGATGCCACTTCACAAGCCGCTGCGCGTTCTGCAGTGCGTTCCCTTCAAGGGGCTTTTTCCACCAAAGTGAATACTGTGCTAGAACAGTTAATTCATTTACGTTTGCATGTTGAAGCTGCTATTGATTTTCCTGAAGAAGAAATTGACTTTTTGGCTGATGGGAAAATCCTCAATTTGCTAGATGAAGTGGCTACTTCGGTGACTGCTGTGCAACAATCTGCGCGTCAGGGACAATTGTTGCGTGAAGGTCTGCAGGTAGTGATTGCGGGCAAACCTAATGCAGGTAAATCTTCTCTACTCAATGCCTTGGCGGGTATTGAACGTGCAATTGTGACTGATATTGCGGGAACTACTCGTGACGTATTGCATGAAAAAATTACCCTAAATGGCTTACCAATTACCCTGACCGATACCGCAGGTTTACGTGAAACAGGGGATATTGTGGAGCAGGAAGGGATTCGCCGTGCAATTAAAGAAATTGAACAGGCGGATTTATTGTTATTGGTCTATGACTTGAGCCAAAACGAAGATCCGTTGCAATTGGCACAGCATTATTTTGCTGAACATATTGAACCGAAGCGTTTGATGTTGATTGGCAATAAATGCGATTTAACTGGTGTACAAGCTACAATTTCAGATTTTAATGGTTTTAGACATATTACTGTGTCGGCCAAACAAGAAACAGGTGTTCAATCGCTCATAGAGGCGATTACAGCGCATGCAGGCTTTCAGCCTGAAGAAGATACCTTTATTGCACGTACCCGTCATTTAGACGCAATGAAGCGCACGCAGCAGTATTTGGCTGAAGCACGTGAGCAGTTGGTGGTCTATCATGCGGGGGAATTAGTAGCCGAGTCGTTACGTCTTGCACAGAATGCTTTGGGTGAGATCACTGGTGATTTTTCTGCAGATGATTTGTTGGGCAAGATTTTTGGATCGTTTTGTATTGGGAAATGATTTTTAGCGATTACTTCCTGATTTGATACAAAAATAGCATTAAGTTTGAGTGGCTTAGTGCTTTTTTATTATCCTATTTGGGGTGATCTGCTACTAAAAATCAGCCTATTCGTTAATGTTTAGTTTCTCATTCGGCACAAGCCCGATCTAACTTATGTCATATTTAAACGTTTCAATTTATCTTTATGAAAACCCATCAATAATCACGTAAGTCTTTTTAAACCGCAGCATTTAAAGCTATGATGAGAAAATAATCAAAAATTGGCGCTCAATTCAATCCTAAATGCACGAGATGAAATCTCTGATGGAGGTATTTGGATGTTTGAACTGGCTTTTTTACGTGAAATACTCATTTCTTCGGTTCATTTTTTGCAATTGTCACTCGAAGCCATTTCTGTGATTTGCGTGGTGATTGGTCTGGTTAAAACTTTATTGGTGCTGGTTCAGTTAAAATCGGGGCGTACTGCACGTTATTGTTTTGGGGATTGGCTCGCGACGGCACTTGAATTTCAGTTGGCTGCAGATATTTTAGCCACCACAGTAGATCCAGATTTAGATAGCCTAATTAAACTGGCGATCATTGCAGTGATTCGAACCTTTTTAAATTACTTCCTAACTAAAGAATTAGAGCATCAAACCATCAATGAAAAATAATGGCTGCTGAGTTTGAGATCAAACAGAAGACATAGTCCTAGTCATCTACAAAGTTTGAATATTTGAATAAACTCAGCTGATCCAAACCTTGTCCTGATTTTAGTTTGTCGTTTAGATGAAACTTCATCCTAAAACAGGTTTGTTCTGCAATTGGCGATACCAAATAATGATGTAGCCACACAGTAAGCAGATGGCTGCACAAAAGCTAAGTACGGCGGTGGTTAAACCAAAATGATCGGCCAGATAACCGACTGCAATAATTGGCAGAATTGTGCCTAAATAGCCCACAAATAAATAGGTCGACATCACTGCAGCGCGATTCTGTAGATTGGTCATGGCATGAATTAAGCCAAAAGCACCAATCAATGCCAACCCGTGTCCTATGCCTAGCAGCACATCACTCACAAAAAATAGAAAACTCCAATGTAAATACATGCATAAACCGAGTACCAATAAACTCAATAACAGCAAATACAGCCCATAATTTAGGCATTTTTGTGCAGGAATGGCTTTAGAAAAATACTGCACCAGCGCTGAAATCAGCAAAATACAGGTGATGGCCAAACCACTGACCAAAGGCCCGTGCCACGGAATAATCACTTGCACAAAAGAGGGAGAGAGCGAAGCAAATAAACTAAAGGCAGCAAAGGCACAGAATGCGGTTAAACCTGTAATATAAAATTCTGCATGAAAGCGTGGTTCTGGGCGTTCTAATTTTGGGGCAATCGAGAAGGCTTGTGGCGTAAATTCAGGCGGTGCTAAACGTAACAATCCAATAAAACACAGTACTGCACCCAAAATGACAGGAATATATGGACTAAACAAAGGCGCTGCTGAAAATTGTGCCACACCACCACCGAGCAAAGGACCTAAGCCAAACCCGACTGCGGTAATGACTGAACTGAGCTGTGGCGCATGTGCTTTATGTGATTCGGGGATACTCCACATTAAGCCAATTAACGCCGATGTAGTCATAAGACCTGAAGCAATCCCAATCACAAAACGCCCCAAAGCAAGCCAAAGTGCATTGGTGGCAAACATCGACAGAATCAGTCCGAGGGTGATGATCACTAAACCCAATTCTAAGGTTTTTAAGAAGCCGATACTGTTGCTGGTACGTCCTAAAAAGAGCAAGGTAGCCAAACAACCGAGCATATACGCCACAAAAATAAAGGTGATATGGCTGGGTAAAAGCTGCCACAATTCCTGATAAATTGGATACAGCGGGCTTGCAAGTGCCGTGCCCATGGTGCCAATAATCAGGGCGAGGCTGATCATCACGAAAGGATGCCAAGATTGAGATTGAGTCATAAAAAACTCGATTGATGGCTAAACTCTTGAGTTTAGTCTCATATAGTGAGAAATATCACTCAGTGTAAAGACAAGCCTTGAATCTGGTCAAGCCTATTTGTGTTTAAGCATAGCGTTTCAGCAATTTCATAAACTCTTCCAGTTCATGTTCATCAATCGCGCATTGATCACCAATCACATGATGGCGTAAATGCGATTCGATTAACTCATTCATCAAACCATTGACCGCACCTTTAATGGCTGCGACTTGTTGTAAAACTTCAATACAGCCATGATCAGGATTGTGAAGTGCTTGTTCTACTGCCCCAATTTGTCCTTGTAGGCGTTTGACGCGATTTAAAATTTTCTTATCTGTATGTAAATGACCCAACACATCACCTCAATTTTATATACTCTATGGGAGTATATTTAACAATGATTTCCCATTATGCGTCAGCAACACTCTCATCGTATCCATCCACATCAATTCGATCAAGGCAATCCGCTGGCGCAGAAAAAAATATTATATGCGGCTTTGCTGACGGCTGTCATGATGTTCTTGGAAATCTTGGGTGGTTGGATTTTTCACTCCATGGCTTTGCTGGCGGATGGCTGGCACATGAGTTCACACATGCTAGCGTTAGGCTTGGCTTATTTTGCCTATCGGGCAGCACGTCATTATGCAGCCGATACGCGGTTTAGTTTTGGTACATGGAAAATTGAAATTTTAGCTGGCTATAGCAGTGCCATTTTATTGTTGGTGGTGGCTGCATTTATGGCAATTCACTCTATCGAGCGTTTATTTTTTCCTGTCGATATTCAGTATAACCAAGCTATTCCAATTGCAATTTTAGGGTTATTGATCAATTTGATTTGTGCATGGTTATTACATGAAGATGATCACCATCACCATCATGAGCATACGCATGACAGCCATGACCTGAATCAAAAAGCCGCCTTTATGCATGTGGTGGCAGATGCGGTGACTTCAATTTTTGCGATTATTGCTTTAATTGCGGGTAAATATTGGGGCTGGGATTTTCTAGATGCACTGTTAGGTATTGTTGGTTCAATTTTAGTGGCGCGTTGGGCGATAGGTTTGATGCAGGAAACAGGGAAAACATTGCTGGATGCAGAAATGGATCATCCTGTGGTGGATGAAATTCGTGAAGTGATTGCAGAGTTACCAGTCAGTGTGATGATTACAGACTTGCATGTTTGGAAAGTCGGACAGGGTAAATTTTCCTGTATTTTGGCATTGGAAACCGCACACGATTTAGACGCAGATCAAGTCCGCACCGCCCTCGCCATTCATGAAGAAATTGTGCATATTTCAGTAGAAATTAATCCGCCATCGGGTTTGAACGTTCCACGTGAAACCTAAAGCGTTGCATAGCAAAAACGAGTTGTAGCAATTGCGTAATTCTGGCTTAAAAATACTGAATTCTGTGCAGCTTTCAGCTTAGAATCAGGCTAAATTTAATTTATTTAGATGAAACACATGATTAAACAATTGAGTTTAGCTGCCTTAATGGGATTATGCAGCGCCGTGAGCATGGCAGATGTTGCAACGGTTAGCAAAAATGTCAAACAACAGCATCCGCAACTGAAATTAGACAATATTCAAGCCACAGAAATGAAAGGTATTTACAGTGCCTCTATGGATGGTCAAGTGGTGTATTTGAATGAAGATGCTCAACATATTTTGGCGGGTTCAATGATTCGTTTAAAGGATCAGCATAACTTAACCAAAGATTTATTGATCCAACAAAACAGTGTCGATTGGAAAAAGTTACCGTTACAAGATGCAATCAAAAGTGTGCGAGGTACGGGAAAACGTCAGATTGCGATCTTTTCTGACCCAAATTGCCCATATTGTAAACAGCTTGAGGCTGAACTGAAAAAGCTGGACAACATTACAATCTATACCTTTATTTTGCCGTTAAAAGCGCAATCTGTTGCGCCATCTAAACAGGTGTATTGTGAGAAAAACCCTGCTCTTGCTTGGGAAAACCTGATCACAAAAGCACAATTGCCTACAAGTCAAAGCAGTGGTGCTAACCCTGTGGAACGCAACATGGCTTTAGCGCATCGTTTAGGTATAAATGGTACGCCAGCAATTATTTTCTCGAATGGCTTTAAAGTTATGGGAGCATATCCTGCGGCACAAATTGAACAGATCTTTAAAGAATTCGGTCTTTAAGACTAGCTATTTTTTATCTGATATTAGCAACTACAATTGTGAAGTGTGTATCAGAGCAAACCTGAAATTTGTGATTGCGAAGTAGATATAAAAAAACCGCCTCAATTTTTAGGCGGTTTTTTTATTGAGAGAGAAGATGTTTGACTGAAAATTTACAGTCGTTAATACAGGATTTAAGCACGTGATTTTTTCATGAACGTATTATAAATAAATAGAATAATCAGCGCACCAATGATGGAGGCAATAAAGCCTGCGGCAGAACCATCACCGTACAATCCCATCATACGCCCTGCATAGGTTGCCAATAAAGACCCTGCAATCCCAAGTAAGGTGGTGACAATAAACCCTGCTTTATCATCTCCAGGATGAATCGCGCGGGCGATTAGACCTGCAATAAAACCCACCACAATTGCGACAATTAATGACCACATGAGCAGCTCCTTGTTATCTTTGTTTATGTTTTACATCATGTTTCAGACTTATCTTTGCCGAAAAATCCCAAGGAAAATAGTCGAATAATGCTACAGCATGTAGTGTTTTTGTCCTGTTAGATAGATGAAATGCAAATTTCAGCCATAAAAAAAAGTAATCTGAAACGATCACTTTTTTTAAGCGAGGCGTGTTTGTTTTATAAGCCAATTTCGCCAATAAACGGAATATGACGATATTTCTGGTCGTAATCTAAGCCATAACCGACAATAAACTTATCTTCAATTTCAAAGCCCATGAATTTAACTTCAAGTTCAATTTCACGGCGTGATGGCTTGCTAATTAAGGTACATAGCTCAATTGAATTTGGCTCACGGGTTTGCAAAATTTCCATCACTTTATTTAGGGTGTTGCCCGAGTCGATAATATCTTCAACCACCAAGACATCTTTACCGCGAATTTCACCATCCAAATCTTTTAAAATTTTCACATCACGCGATGACACAGTACCTCCGCCGTAGCTGGATACAGTCATAAAATCCAGTTCATGCGGCTTTTGAATGGTGCGGCATAAATCTGCCATGAACAATACAGAACCACGTAATAAGCCAATTAAAACCAACTCTTTGTCGCTATTGGCATAGTGAGCATTAATTTTTTGACCAAGTTCCTGAACTTTTGTTTGGATTTCTTCTGCAGAAATCAAAACCTGCATTTCAACTGTCATGGGTAGATACCTAAAAAGCAAAAATAAAAAAGGTGTTGACCTGCAACACCCCAAAATATGCCCTAATTTTAATATATCTTGCGCGATGTTGCACGTGCTTGCATGGTTAAAATAGCATCATTTTTGTGCTGGGTGAGAATCTGTGCGTAACAACAAGGCACAACCGAGTATCAGCATTGCCCATCCGATGGGTTTTATATACGAGGGTTGCGTAGGTTTAGCCACCTGCTGCTGAGTTTTGATCGGGTTGGTAGTAGGCACGTTGTCCATAAATATAGGTCGCATGAATATTACGGTCATCTGCTAAAGTAATGAGGGCAAATAATGCATCTTCAAGATGTTTGGAACGTTGTTGTCGTAAGCGTTGTAAAGCGGTGGCATTTAAATCCAGCACCACAAAATCGGCTTCTTTGCCTACCTTAAAATTCCCCAGCTTATCGTCTAAGTCCAAAGCTTTGGCAGCACCTAATGTGGCGTGATACAACGCTTCAAAAGCAGAGAGTTTTGCCCCTTGCAGTTGTTGTACTTTATAGGTTTCATTGAGGATATGCAGTACATTAAACGTGGTGCCTGCGCCAATATCTGTACCTAAACCGACCTTCACCTGTCGCTCCCAAGTTTTATGCAGCGGAAATAAACCGCTGCCCAAAAATAAATTGGAGCTTGGACAAAAGGCAATTGCAGAATCGGTATGATGCAGACATTGCCATTCATGTTCTTCTAAATGCACGCAATGCGCAAAAACCGAACGTGAACCTGTTAAACCATAGTGATGATAAACATCTAAATATCCATTTTGCTCTGGAAATAATTGTTTCACCCACGCAATTTCATTGTGATTTTCACTTAAATGGGTATGTACATAAACATCGGGATATTCGGCTTTGAGTTGCCCTGCCCGCGCTAGTTGCTCAGGGCTAGAAGTCGGTGCAAAACGTGGCGTAATCGCGTAGAGATTACGTCCTTTTCCATGCCATTTTTCAATCAACGCTTTAGAGTCTGTATAGCCTGAGTCTGCACTGTCACACAATGCTTCAGGTGCATGCCGATCCATCAGCACTTTACCTGCAATTAAACGCATTTGATGTTGTGCTGCCGCTTCAAACAACGCATCTACCGATTCAGGATGTACCGTACAAAACACCAAAGCTGTGGTGGTGCCATTTTTCAGTAATTCCTGCACAAAAAATTGTGCAATCTGATCTGCATAGGCTTTATCTGCAAATTGCAGTTCAGTCGGAAAAGTATAAGTATTCAGCCATTCCAGTAATTGTTCACCATACGCGCCAATCATTTCAGTCTGTGGAAAATGAATATGGGTGTCGATGAAGCCAGGCACAATGAGATGGTCAGGATAATGATGGAACTCAGTGTTGGCGTTTAGCTGTGCCTGCCCTTCTTGCCATGAACCAAACCACTGAATTTTGCCTTGTTCGCAAATTAACAAGCCATCGTCTACATAACGGACTTGTTCTGAAATTTGATCGGCTTGGCTGGTACAGTTTTTGAAATCAAGAAAGCGACCACGAATTGCGGTGCGTTGTACAGGAGATGGCATAAAACAACCTACATTTTTCATTTTTTCAAGAGATTGTACCTTAAATGTGGCTTGTAGCAGTATGATAAAATTTATCGTACGGTAAATTAAAACTTGGTGAAATGAATACAAAAAGCCTTCTCGAAAGAAGGCTTGCAACGATGGTGGGGATTATTAAATTTTATAATGTGGTTTCATGGTGTTTTCGACTATGTCGAATTGATAACCACGCAGTGATTGTCAGCACAAGTACAATAAAGCCGAGTGAAATCCAGATAGGCATGTGGAATACATCTAACATCAGCATTTTAAAGCCAATAAATAGTAAAATTAAACCCAGTCCATACGGTAAATAATGCATTTTAGTGGCTGCGCCTGAGAGCAAGAAAAACATGGCACGTAAGCCCAAAATAGCCATAAGATTTGCAGTGAGTACAATAAACGGATCGGTAGTCACGGCAAAAATTGCAGGGATAGAATCCACGGCAAAAATAACGTCAGATGCTTCGACCAAAATTAAAACTAAAAATAATGGCGTTGCCCAAAGTACACCATTTTGGCGCACAAAAAACTGATCTTTTTCCAGTGTTGGGGTAATACGCATGTGTTTGCGTAGCCATTTCAACAACGCCATATCTTCAATATTGCTGGCTTCTTGCTCTGGACCTTTTAAGAATTTAAAGCCTGTGTAGACCAAAAATGCGCCAAAAATATACAAAATCCAGGAGAATTCTTGTACAAACCAAGCTCCAATAAAAATAAAAATGGTTCTGAGAATAATTGCGCCCAGTACGCCGTAGAGTAAAATTTTACGCTGTAAGCCCGGTGGGATGGCGAATGCGGCGAAGATCATCAACCAAACGAATACATTATCAATCGCCAGTGATTTTTCCAGCAAATAACCCGCAAAGTATTCCATGACTTTGGTGTTGGCGACTTCTAGCCCAACGCTGTGTTTAAGATACAGCCATAAACCGCCACCAAATAAAGCTGCCACACTGACCCAGGCGATACTCCAATACGCAGCGGTTTTGACTTTGACCGATTCGCCTGCTTTTTGTTTAAAGCCTAAGAAGTCAATGGCGAGCATGACTGCAACAATTGCAAAAAAGACCAGATATAGCCATAAATTGCCGATGGATTCCATACAATCTCCACATCCAACAACTGGCCACAAAAAAACCTTGACCTGTTGTCAGATGATTTCAAACATCTGTAACAACATGATCAAGGTCTTGCCTACATAGAGCGGACTTGTATCAACAAGTATGTGCACTATGCTCAGCGTCCGACTTTTTGCAAAGTGTAATGACGAAACGCTGACACGTTAAAGTTATATTTTAACGCTTGGAGGAGGCTACTCCCCTTGTTCAACATAATTTGGGATTAGGACGCTGCCTAAATCTGCGTAAAGAATTACATAATTTTAAGTGTTGTGCAATTTATTCTGTGTAATTTATTAGGGTCTGTTGACATTTCATAAAGGCAGCCACAGATAAATACAAGCTAAGGCAACTGCGCTTTGAAAGTTTCGCTTTAGTTTATCAAACCGTGTAGCAATTCCTCGGAATTGCTTCAAACGGCAAAATGTATTCTCAACTAAGTGTCTGATTTTATATAAATACCAGTCCATATGATCATTACTTGATCTTGTGTTTGATTTCTTCGGTATATTCGCTTTAGCACTTCTATTTTTAATCTGCTCTCTTAATATTTCAGAATCATAGCCTTTATCCATACAGACTATTTCAGTGTCAGTTAAATCTAATTGTTCGACTAAAATAGGGGCAACTTTGACATCATGGGTGGTTCCATCTGAAATAATAAATTCGATCGGGTTACCGTGAGAGTCAACAGCTAAGTGAATTTTAGAACTATTACCCCCAACACTTTTTGAAATATCTTGATCAAGGATTCCTGCTGAATGTTGGTGTGCTCTAACATGAGTAGCATCAATAAATATCCACTCATGATCAGCGTTATCTGAGAATATTTTAAATATTTTCATTGGCTTATCTTTATTAGACCAACGATTGTACTTTTTAAAAATTGAGTTTGGATTACCAAAAACCTCGGGTAAATCTCTCCAAGGGCATCCTGTTCTAATACGATATAGGATTGCCTCAAAAAAATTTCTCAAATTTGATTTGAGATAAATATTAAAATTGCGGAGAATAGCTTTTAACTTAGACCAGTGTTGATCATTCAACATTGTACGAGGCATAGCGAGTAGTGAATTTGGTTTGGCGATTGAATTTTACTATCTCGCTATTTTTTATACAGCAAATGTCAACAGACCCTAATAGTAAGTCTTTGTATACAGCGTAATTAATTTCTAAAACTTATCGAAAAGGATCGTTTCTTTTTTCTTTGATCATTGAGATCACAATGATGATTGCTAAAATTAATAATAAAATGATACCTATAAGATATAAATCCATGATGACACCTTAAATAAATGTATTAAAAATGTTGAAAAATTGTATATTTTTCTTTTTATAAAGAATAGTTAATTTTCTCTCAACTATTAAAAAAATATATGGTTATATCAATTAAAGATAAACTTATGTGATGTGTATTATGTTTTGAATATCATTTTTATTAAATAGTAGACCTCTTGCGAAAGTAAAAAATGCCTCAATATAGATTTCATGAGATATGAGAAATTAAACCGTTTTTCAGATTCTGAATTTAAGCGCTTGGTTGGTGTACATCGACCAGTTTTTACTGAAATGGTCGATGTTTTAGAAAAAGCAGAATCACTTAAAAAGAAATCAGGTCGTCCTCATACTTTAGCTATAGAGGATCAATTGTTATTAACGCTCAATTACTTACGCAACTACAGCACTCAACTAGAATTGGCAGCATACTACCATATCGCTGAAAGTAATGTGAATCGAACCATTAAAAAGGTTGAAGATGCTTTGATGAAATCGAGATGTTATACTCTGCCAAAACGAAGTATTACCACAGCAGACGAACACTTTAACTGGGTCATTATTGATGCGACAGAATGTTCAATAGAACGCCCGAAAAAAAAAACCAGAGTAAGTTCTACAGTGGTAAAAAGAAGAAACATACACTAAAAACCCAAGTGATCTATCATCCGCAGAGCAAACAAATCATAGGGATCGATGTATCAAATGGCAGTCAGCATGATATTAAACTGGCAAGAAAAACGGTTAAGAAGTTTAAACATTGTAAATATGTTCTGACGGATTTAGGGTACTATGGATTAGAACAAGAGGGGTTTAAGTTATTGATGCCAATCAAGAAAAAGAAGAATTTACCTTTATTTGATGCTGAGAAAAAGTACAATAAAATGCTTGTAAAAATACGAGTTGTGATCGAACACATCAATAGTCAATTGAAAACATTTAGAATATTAAGTGAACGCTATCGAAATAGACGGAAAAGATTCGGTTTACGCATTAACTTAATCGCTGCACTGGTAAACCGAATTAACTTGCAGTAACGACTTTCGCAAGAGGTCTAGTGTGAAATATTTTGCATTTTAATTGGATGAACTGCATCTTGAAATACTAGACATCCATATTTTTATTTGGATGAAAATTCAACTAAAAATTGTTTTTTAATAAAATTTTTTAGATAAATTGTTTAGTCAAATTTAACATTAATCATGCTGATACAAGAATGCTGTGATTTACCCTTATATCTATGTTCAAATTTGATTAGTATTTTCTTATGCTCTGGTCTTGAGGGAGAAATGAGTGATGCAAATTCAACATCAAGAAACCCAACGCGGTGGCGAGTTTTTTATTGAACGAGATGGTCGGCATATCGCTGAAATTACTTATCAATATCAAGATGATCACACTATTTTAGCAGATCACACTTGGGTCGATCTGACATTACGAGGTCAAGGGGTTGCCCGTCAGCTATTAGATATTTTGGTCGCCTTTGCACGTGAAAAGCAGCTAAAAATTGTACCCGTGTGCTCTTATATTGAGACGGCTTTTGAAACAGATACACAATATGCTGATGTCGTGGCTTAAAAGTCTTTCTACGTTGAAATAATCTAATGTGTTGGTATTAAAACAGCATGCAGACTTCGTCTGTCGTGCAGTCTAAAATTTTCTTGAAAATATTATAAAAGCCCAAAAAAGCCAATCCACAGCGCGTAGATTGGCTTTTTTGTAACATAGTTAAGCCAAGATTATTCGTAATTAATCATCACTTTCATGGCATTTTCATCTGAAGCATGTTTAAACACATCATAGGCTTTTTCAAATTCAGAGAATTTAAAATGGTGCGTTGCCAGTTTTTCTAAAGGTAATTTGCCTGAACAGCAGGTTTTTAACAGCATACCTGTCGTATTGGTATTCACCAAACCCGTAGTGATGGTCAGGTTTTTAATCCAGAGTTTGTTTAACTCAAAATTTACCGACTTACCATGTACGCCCACATTGGCAATATGTCCGCCCTCTTTCACGACATTTTGGCAAATATCCCAAGTGGCTTCGACACCTACAGCTTCCATGGCACAGTCTACCCCGCGACCACCTGTAATCTCTAAAATACGTTGTACTGCATCTTCTTTGGCAGAGTTAATGGTATGGGTTGCACCCAACTCTTTTGCCATCGCCAAGCGGTTATCGTCCATATCGACTGCGATAATTTGTGCAGGAGAATAGAACTGTGCGGTAAGCAGACAACCCATGCCAATTGGACCTGTACCGACAATTGCAATGGTATCACCAGGTTTAACATTGCCGTATTGCACGCCAATTTCATGTGAAGTTGGCAATACATCAGACAAGAAAACCGCGACTTCTTCATTTAAACCTTCAGGTAGCAAATATAAAGAAGTATCTGCAAATGGAGTACGGACATATTCTGCATGAGTACCATCAATCATATATCCCATGATCCAGCCACCTTCGTTTTGGCAGTGTGCATAGAGTTGTTTTTGACAGTTTTCACAAGTACCACAACGGCTGACACAAGAAATAATGACCTTGTCGCCTTTTTTGAAATTTTTGACTGCCGAACCGACTTCTTCAACAATCCCGATACCTTCGTGACCTAAAATACGGCCATCAAATAGCCCTGTCTTGGCAACTGCAGTGTCTTGAATTTCTGGGTTTTTACCTTTCCAAATACCTAAGTCAGTACCGCAAATTGTAGTTTTGGTGAGACGAATCACGGCATCTGTTGGTTGTAAAATTTCTGGACGTGGGCGTTCTTCAAAACGAATATCATTGGCGCCGTGGTAGACCATGGCTTTCATTGTTTTTGACATTGTGACCATCCTTCTTAGTAATAATGATGAAAGACATCCAGCAGCCAACCTGTAGCAACCGTCATGCTCGCAGGATGTAATCTTTTTAAAGTAACAGGTCAAGATGACAAGTTCATGAGCAGTATTGTTGCTTTTAATAATTATAATATATAAATTTATAATTAATATAAAAACCCCCTATTTTTTGCCAAAAACAGGGGATTTTTTTTGAAAGAGTTTTAAATCAGTTTAAGCGATTTTAAGCCGTGTGTTGCAACGCTTGAATGAGTTTTTGATGTAAACCACCAAATCCACCATTTGACATAATCACCACTGCATCGCCCTCACCTGCTTGGCTCACGATTTTTTGAATAATTTCATCCAAAGTATTGGCCACCACCGCATGATTGCGAGCAGCCGCAACCACAGGCTGTAAATCCCAGTCTAAACCTTCAGGTTGATACCAAATCACAGCATCCGCCAAACGTGCTGAATCTGCCAAGCCCTCTTTATGACTGCCCATGCGCATGGTGTTGGAACGTGGTTCAATAATCGCCCAAAGCTTACGCTCACCCAAACGCTTACGTGCGCCGTCCAGTGTGGTTTCAATTGCGGTTGGATGGTGGGCAAAGTCATCATAGACTTCAATGCCGCGTATGGTGCCTAATAACTCCATACGGCGTTTCACCCCACCAAAATTGGACAGCGCTGCACATGCGGTTTCAATTGCAACCCCAACATGCTCTGCTGCGGCGATGGTTGCCAAGGCATTGGCGACACTGTGTTGCCCTGTCATATTCCAGCGCACTTCACCTTGTAGCACACCATTTTTCAGAACTTTAAAATGTGAACCATCTGCTGCAAGTTGTTCTGCATACAGTTCCGCTTGTGGATCTGCATTGAGCGAAGTACGTAGCACAGGTGTCCAGCAACCCATTTCTAACACTTCATCAATATGGGTTTCTGTAATTGGGGCAATAATGCGCCCTTCACTTGGGATGGTACGCACCAAATGATGGAATTGTTTTTGAATTGCGGCCAAATCATCAAAAATATCGGCATGGTCAAATTCAAGGTTATTTAAAATGGCGGTTTTAGGATGGTAATGTACGAACTTGGAGCGTTTATCAAAAAACGCAGAGTCGTATTCATCGGCTTCGACACAGAAATACTTGCCTGCACCCAAACGTGCACTTTCACTAAAGCCTAAAGGAACGCCGCCAATTAAAAAGCCCGGTTCTAAGCCTGCCTGATCCAATACCCACGCCAACATGGTGGTGGTGGTGGTTTTGCCGTGCGTGCCTGCAACGCCCAGTACGTGTTTGCCTTGCAAGACATGATCGGCCAAAAATTGCGGGCCAGAAATATACGGTAAACCTGCATTCAGCATGTATTCAACCGCATCAATCCCACGTTTCATGGCATTGCCCACAATCACTAAATCTGGATGCGGTTGTAAATGGCTGCGGTCATAACCTTGCATTAAGGTAATGCCTGCATTTTCCAGTTGAGTCGACATCGGTGGATAGACGTTTTGGTCTGAACCTGTGACGGTATGTCCTAAATCGCGGGCCAAAAGTGCCAATGAGCCCATAAATGTGCCACAAATACCCAAAATATGCAGATGCATTCCGCCTTACTCCACTGCTTTTATAGACACATCACGTATTTTTGTGCTGTTGTCGTGATTAACTTGATTTGAAGCAACGATAGCAAGGGTTTTGGCGAAAAGATAGTGATTCTTGTATCTCATTTCAGGGATTTTTCAGCGCTGAATCTGCGCCAAACGATGTAAAAAATTGCTGCTCTTGCATTTTTCATGGCAAATAGCTCGTAAAATAAAACTGAATTTTTAAGATAGTACGACACAATGTCTTCAGCATTTTTACTTTTGGTGGTTGCAAACTGTTTTATGACCTTGGCGTGGTATGGTCATCTCAAGTTTTTACCACATGATGCGCCGCTGTGGCAGGCAATTTTATTCAGTTGGGTGATCGCCCTATTTGAATACAGTTTGATGATTCCTGCTACCCGTTTGCTGGCGCAGCATGGCTGGGCGGTAGGTCAAATGAAAATTACCCAAGAAGTTGTGACTTTATTGGTGTTTGTACCGTTTATGATTTTTCTGTTTAAGCAACCTTTTAAACTGGATTATTTATGGGCAGCCTTATGTTTATGTGGTTGCGTGTATTTTGTATTTCGTGCGCCTTAAAGACGAGTTTTAGCTCGCTTGAATAGCTTTAGGTTCACCTATTTTGTTTAACTGTTTTCAATTCTTTAAAATAACCCGATAAAAATAATCAAAAAAGTCGGTTGAGTCGCCGTGTTCAATTTTAACAAGTCGAAAAATCAGTCTATAATGTGGAGTTCTTATTCAAGCTTGGCTTTCTCGCCTGAATTTCTCTTTCCTTAGTTTCGTTTCTGGAATATTTGTAATGAACGCGGCCGCTGCACAAGACGCTCCTCTCGTTGGAATTATCATGGGTTCTCAATCGGATTGGGCAACTCTCGAACACACTGCCAATATGCTGAAGCAGCTTGGTGTCCCATTTGAAGCGGAAGTCGTTTCTGCACACCGTACCCCAGATCGCTTATTTGAATATGCTGAACAAGCGCGTGATCGTGGCATTCAGGTGATTATTGCAGGCGCTGGTGGTGCCGCACACTTACCAGGTATGTGTGCAGCTAAAACTGATTTACCTGTTTTAGGTGTGCCAGTGAAATCTTCAATTTTAAATGGTGTCGATTCATTACTTTCAATTGTGCAAATGCCTGCGGGTATTGCCGTAGGTACATTGGCTATTGGTCCTGCGGGAGCAACCAATGCGGCAATTATGGCAGCCCAAATTTTAGGTTTAACCCGTCCAGAGATTGCACAAAATGTTGTCAATTTCCGTGCCGCGCAAACTGAGAAAGTTTCAAGCAACAATATTCCAGGTCAGGCTTAAGCGGGACAATTACTATGGATAAGACCATCGGTATTTTTGGTGGCGGTCAATTGGGTCGCATGATGGCACAAGCGGCTTTACCCTTAAATATTCAATGTACCTTTTTTGAAGCCAGTCCAGATTGCCCAGCGGCAACCTTGGGTCAGGTTTTTGCCAGCAAAAGCGAAAATAGCCTACAAGATTTTATACACAGTGCCGATGTATTCAGCCTTGAGTTTGAAAATACTCCGTTGGCTGATGTTGATGTATTGATTAAGCACAAAGACTTGCATCCACCACGTCAGGCTTTGGCAATTGCCCAAAACCGCTTGCTGGAAAAAGGCTTATTTGATGAATTGGCGATTCCTGTTGCGCCGTACCAAGCCGTCAACTCGCTGGAAAGTTTACAGGCTGCTGTAGCTGAACTCGGTCTGCCAATTGTGCTAAAAACCGCAACAGGCGGCTATGATGGCAAAGGTCAGTTTGTACTGCGCAGTGCAGATCAGATTGAACAAGCATGGGCAGAACTTGGCCCTGCAGGCAGCTTGATTGCAGAAAGTTTTGTTACTTTTTCACGTGAAGTATCTATTATTGCGGTGCGTGGTCAAAATGGTGAAGTAAAAACTTGGCCATTGGCAGAAAACCATCATCACAACGGTATTTTATCGCATTCGATTGTACCAGCACCAAACAGCGCAGACTTACAGCCTGTGGCGCAAGACTACATCACTCGCCTGCTCAATCACTTAAATTATGTTGGTGTATTAACGCTAGAGCTATTTGTCACTGACAAGGGCTTGTATGCCAACGAGATGGCACCTCGTGTGCATAACTCAGGTCACTGGTCAATTGAAGGCGCGGTGTGTTCGCAGTTTGAGAACCATATTCGTGCTGTAGCAGGTTTACCGTTAGGCTCAACTGAAGTGGTACGTCCAACGGTGATGGTCAATATTATTGGTCAGCATCCCAAAACTGAAGATGTGTTGGCATTGAATGGCGCACATTTGCATTTGTACAATAAAACTGAGCGTGAAGGCCGTAAAATTGGGCATATTACTTTAATGCCGAATGATGCCGCTGAATTGACAGATTTATGCCGCCAATTGGCAAAAATTTTACCAAATCCATTGGCGCTCAGTGCTGATATGAGCTTGTAAATTTAAAAATGACACCAAAGCGCTCATCACGATGAGCGCTTTTTTATACTTTCACGTTTTTATTCTGCCTATTTTTAAGGTGTTCTACCGTTAATCTGTCTAGGATTGACGCTGTAATTTTAGGTTGATTAAGATAGATCAGGCTGAATAAGCAACCATCACCGTAGCAAAGCAATACTTAAAATAAAAATGCGCACAAGTCTGATGGGAAACAGATGATAATTATGAATTCAAAACTTTAAATTCAAATAGCGCGTTTTAAATTTAAAGCGATGCTTCAACTTTGAATTTAAATATCAGAAATGAATTTAAAGATAGATCTGCAGTTTTGAATTTAAATAAAGTAGCGGCTCTTTTGATCTTTAAATTTAAAAAGCTACTTTTAAATTCAAAGTAATACATCGTAAATATGCAGTGAATGTCGTGTTTTGTGGATAACTTGGGTTGGTTTAATTTGAATTTAAACTTTTAAATTTAAAAGTCTTATCATGTGTTGTGATTTTGAATTTAAAAATGTGAGATGCCGTACTTGTGGATAAGTGTTTTAAATTTAAAACGAGAAAATGAATTTAAAACTGTGTAAATGAATTTAAAGTTACAGATTTTCATCTGATCTCTGTGGCTGAAGGTGTTATGGTAAAGCCAAGATTTAAATTCAAAACACATCAAAGGGTATTATGCATCGTTTCGCTGTGATTTTTGCGACAGCTGCAATGGCAGCTACTCAGGTTCAGGCAGAACTGATTATCAATGGAAAATCTGTCACCGTAACACCAACGGTCAGTACATCTGCAAATTTTCAACCACAAAACCATTTTCAAAGTTGTTTGGCCAACTTACGCAGCCAAGCCATTGCCAAAGGGGTGAGTGGCAGCAGTTATGATCGCTATACTCAAAATCTCAGCCCAGATTATTCCGTCATTGAGCGTTTAAATTACCAACCTGAATTTTCTACGCCAATCTGGGATTATCTCTCAGGCTTGGTCGATGATGAGCGCGTGCAGGCAGGACAGCAGAAATTGGCACAGCACCGTGATGTGCTCAATCGTGTTGCAGCAGCCTATGGCGTACCTGCAGAAACCGTAGTGGCGGTTTGGGGTGTAGAAAGTAACTTTGGTGCGATTTCAGGATCCTATCCATTATTGCAAGCGCTAGGTACCTTGAGCTGTGAAGGACGCCGTCAAAGCTATTTCCGAGGTGAGTTTTTTACCACCATGCGTTTATTGCAACGTGGTGATGTCACTGAATCACAATTAAAAGGCTCATGGGCAGGGGCGTTTGGGCATACTCAGTTTATGCCATCGACCTATGATGAGTTGGCGGTCGATTTTGATGGTGATGGTCGCCGTGACTTAGTATCTAGTATTCCAGATGCTTTGGCTTCCACCGCTAACTTTTTAAAACGTCGCGGCTGGCAAACAGGGCAGCCGTGGGGCTTTGAAGTCAAAGTGCCTGCAGGCATGTCTTTGAGTGGTGAAGGGCGACGCAATAAAAAATCCCTCAGCAGTTGGGTTAATCGTGGGTTGACTCGTGCAGATGGTTCGGCATTAATTCAGGGCAATTTATCGGGCAGTAGTCAGGCAGGCTTGATGGCACCTGCAGGTGCGAATGGCCCTGTATTCTTAGTGTTTAGAAACTTCGATGCCATTTATAGCTATAACGCAGCAGAAAGTTATGCCTTAGCGATTGCGCATTTATCAGATCGTTTAATGGGGCAGTCTGCATTCCGCACCGCTTGGCCAACCGATGATGCAGGTACATCCCGCGCAGAACGCCGTGAAATTCAACGCTTTTTGTTAAGCCGTGGTTATGACATTGGTGAAGTGGATGGTTTAATTGGCGACAAAACCCGTCAAGCGATTCGTCAGGAACAGACTCGACTCGGCTTGGCTGCAACAGGTCGGGCAGGGCAGCAAATTTTAAGAGCGTTTCGTAATGAAGCGGCCAAACAAATGATGCAATAAGTTGTTGTGATTGCATTAAAAAGGTCTGCAAATGTGCAGACCTTTTTAATTTTTGTCTTAAAACAGGGGATTAAGGTTCAATTTTCACTGCTTCAAGCAAATCAAAAATCACAGTCGTGACATCTTGGCTTAATTCTTTGTTATTAAAAATTTCATAAGCTGAAATGGTGATGTCGGTATCACTTGGCAGCAAACGCTGTTCTTCTTCAATCAGGTGTTCAATTGGTAATAAGGTCTGTCTAACCTCAAGATGCAAAATATCTTTGTATTCAATATTTTCATCTTCAAGTTCAATCACTTGCTCATTAAAATACGGCAATAAAATCGAGTGGAGACAAGGTTGAAGCTCAACAATATCAAAAATTTCGATATCACGGCTTTGTTCAATCGTGCTGATGTGGTCATTTACTTCAATCAGGATATGGTAGTAACTCACATGAATCTCCACAGATCGTTCAGGGTTATACAGAGCCTTCACAATAACATGAAATGAGTAAATTTGCTGCCTTTGCACGTGTAATGGATATGCAACTATCGTACAGGGTGAGGGGAGTTTTGTGTTTTAGTCACTTCAGTTTGCCAGATTGCTCAATGCCGTGCATGGAGTAAATCGAGATCGGCAGGGCGCAGTTGGAAATTCTGCAACTGCTGATCTTTTAGCATTGGATACATTAAGGCATAAGGGTCGTTATGGTGTGCTAAACCCAAAGCATGACCAAATTCATGCGCCAAAGTTAGACGTAAATCATCTTTAGATTGAAACTCATAAATCCGAATGGCCTGACCATCAAAGCTGCCTTTATCAAATAAACGTGGTTGAAAACGTGCATTAAATTGCTGGATGGATACATCAATGTCTTGATTAAGTTGATTGAGGGCATCGACTTGTTGATTGAGCTGGTTAATTTGCTGATTAAATTGCGCTATTTCGTGTTCTAAACTCCACATGTGTTGCTGGATTTCTTGTTTTTTGGCTGCAAAAATTTCCTGTTGCGAAGGATGTAGCCCACCACTTTGGTTAATTTGCTGTACTTGACGATTGTATTGTTCAAGTTGTTGTTCAAATAGCATTTTTTTTGCATCAAGTTGTTGATTTTTATCTGCAATTTCTTGTTTTAGTGCTTGAATATTTTGGTTTTGATTGTTCCAGTGTTGTTGGCGTTGTTCAATGGCTGTAAGTTGTTGTTGGCGTTGGTTTGATTCATCTTGACGTTGATCATAAATCAAGTGAATGGCGAGCTTGGCGTTCGGGTCATATACAAAATAATCTTGTCCCGTCCCTTGTTTCCAAATATGGGTGGCTTCCTGACTCAGTTGTAGTAAATCGGCATGGCTTAAGCCAAAACGCGGATCGACTTCAGCAATACGATAACGTAAGCGAGTATCTAAAGGATGTTTTAAATGATCTAGTGCAGTATTGTGTCGTGTATGAGGATGTTGAATATTTTGATAAATCAGCAAGATAGAAAACAGTATGATTGCACCCAATAGAAACAAACGCATTGCTAGCGGCATCCTTTTTTGGGTTTACTGTAGCCGAAAGTAGGGCAGAAACTCAATCTATTTGCAGTTAGAGCATCATTTTATCTATTGTACTCGGTTGAGCATCCAATTGTCTGTGCTCTTTCATTTAAATCTTGAAGTCAGTGTATGGATATCGAAAAGAAAAACCGCGCTGCAATTGCTTGCAGCGCGGTTTTTGATGTGCGTTAAAGCGACAAATTATTTTTTATCATCTTTGACTTCAGTGAATTCAGCATCGACTACGCCATCATCGGCTTTTTGACCTGCATCGCCTTGGAATGCATTCGGGTCAAAACCTTGTGCACCGCCTTGACCTTGTGCAGCTTCATACGCACGTTGCGTAATTGGCATGATGATGTTTTGAAGCGCTTCAGTTTTCGCTTTGATCGCATCTACATCATTTTCTTTAGTGCTGGCTTCAAGCTCAGTCACTGCTGTTTCAATCGCAGTTTTTTCATCGGCAGTCACTTGTTCACCAAGGTCTTTTACTGCTTTTTGAGCAGAAGAAACTAAAGCATCCGCTTCGTTACGTGCTTTTGCAAGTTCTTCAAACTTACGGTCTTCTTCAGCATTTGCTTCAGCATCTTTAATCATCGCTTCAATTTCAGCATCGCTCAAACCAGAGTTTGCTTTAATTTGAATCGATTGTTCTTTGCCTGTGCTCTTGTCTTTTGCAGACACTTTCAAGATACCGTCAGCGTTAATGTCGAACGAAACTTCAATTTGTGGCACACCGCGTGGCGCTGGTGGAATGTCACCTAATTGGAAGTTACCCAACAATTTGTTTTGTTGAGCCATTTTACGCTCACCTTGGTAAACTGAAATGTCTACTGCAGGCTGGTTGTCTGCCGCTGTTGAGAACACTTGAGATTTCTTCGCAGGAATCGTGGTGTTTTTCTCAATGATTGGCGTCAACACGCCACCCATAGTTTCAATACCAAGCGTTAACGGAGTTACGTCTAGAAGCAATACGTCAGTTTTGTCACCAGACAATACGGCACCCTGAATTGCTGCACCAATTGCAACAGCTTCGTCTGGGTTTACGTCTTTACGTGGCTCTTTGCCAAAGAATTCTTGTACTTTTTGTTGTACAAGTGGCATACGTGATTGACCACCCACCAAAATCACGTCAGAGATGTCAGAAGTTGAAAGTCCTGCATCTTGTAGCGCAACTTTACATGGCTCAATGGTACGAGCGACTAAATCAGCAACCAAACCTTCAAGTTTGGCGCGAGTCACGTTCATCACCAAGTGCTTCGGACCTGTTGCGTCTGCAGTGATATATGGCAAGTTGATTTCAGTCGCATTTGAAGATGAAAGCTCGATTTTTGCTTTCTCAGCCGCTTCTTTCAGACGTTGTAATGCCAATGGATCTTGTTTCAAGTTGAAGTTTTGCTCTTTTTTGAACTCTTCAACCAAGTATTCGATCAAGGCATTGTCAAAGTCTTCACCACCAAGGAAGGTATCACCGTTGGTTGATAACACTTCAATTTGTTGGTCGCCATCAAGGTCTGCAATTTCAATGATCGATACGTCAAAAGTACCACCACCCAAGTCATATACAGCAACTTTACGGTCGCCTTCTTTCTTGTCCATACCAAATGCAAGCGCAGCAGCAGTTGGTTCGTTGATGATACGTTTAACTTCTAAGCCTGCAATTTTACCCGCATCTTTGGTTGCTTGGCGCTGTGCATCGTTAAAGTACGCAGGTACAGTAATCACGGCTTCAGTAACTGTTTCGCCCAAATAATCTTCGGCAGTCTTTTTCATCTTTTTCAAAGTTTCTGCAGAAATTTGCTGTGGTGCAAGTTTCTTGTCATTCACTTCAACCCAAGCATCGCCATTGTCTGCTTTGATGATTTTGTAAGGCACAAGACCAATGTCTTTTTGTACCGCTTGGTCTTCATAACGACGACCAATCAAACGCTTAATTGCGAATAATGTGTTTTTCGGGTTAGTTACAGCCTGACGCTTTGCAGATTGACCTACAAGAATTTCGCCATCTTTATAAGCAATAATAGATGGAGTTGTACGTGCGCCTTCTGCGTTTTCAATTACTTTAACTTTGTCGCCTTCAAGTACCGCTACACATGAGTTAGTTGTACCTAAGTCAATACCAATGATTTTAGCCATTTGGATGTTTCCTCAAAAATTCTTTTGCAATGTTTTCACTTGTTATTCGATATGAGAGCCAATCAAAATTTTTCAAGTTGTTTAGATGAAAATTTTTTATCAACTCTCGATTTTATAAGGCTTAAGCGCCAACCATCACCATTGCAGGGCGGAGTAAGCGACCATGTAAGGTGTAGCCTTTTTGTAATACGTTGCCAATTTCATTGGCTTTTGCATTTGGATCAATCCCTACGGCTTGATGCAGGTCTGCATTGAAACCATTGGCTGTATCAATCACCACCACACCAAACTTTTCTAAAGTGGTCAGTAATGATTTCAAGGTCAGTTCCACACCTTCAGACAAGGCAGTTTTTTCATCACCATTGGCGGCAATAGCACGCTCAAGGTTGTCTACAGAATCCAATAATTCTTTAGCAAACTTTTCTAAAGCAAACTTTTTAGCTGTATCTGCTTCACGTTCTAAACGCTCTTTGGTTTTTTCCGCTTCGTAAACTGCATTGGCAGTACGTGCTTTTTCCAATTTTAGGTTTTCTTCAAGTTTGCTCAGTTGTTCTTGTAAAGACTCAACGGAAACTTCTGCTTGCTCAGTATCTTGCGCTGTTTGTTGTTCCGTCTGCTCTAGCTCAAGGTCTTGAGTTTGTTCGTTCTGCTCAGTTGCCATTGATTTACTCCGTTTAAATGGGTTTTTAAACATGTACAGTCCTTTGGCGTCAGTGCTAACTGCGTTATTGCTGAACTGCCATGGTTAGAGAAGTTCGTAATTAGCTAAGAAATCGGGGCAGGGCAGGCAAAATTCAAGCGTGCCAGTAGATTAATTTTCATTGCCATGAAATTTGGTCAAAAAAATACATTTTGAATCAAGATGTCGGCGGATGAATGAAGCAAATTAAACTTTGAAACTTATAATATTTTTTTGTTTAAAAAAGTATGGTAATAGGGAGCTGATTATTCAGCTAAACCAGTGCTTTTATTACGGAGATAGCTAAAAACACTGTTTTATCAACAGGATTCGACTGGGTGTTTGTTCACTATATTGTGCATGCGTATGATTAGAGTTTTTAAGTTTTGGTTGATTAATCGCTAAAACAGCTTAATCGAGAGTAATTATATATTTTACACAAAACCTAACACTGCTTATTCTTTGCGCATAGATGCTATATCGCTGTAGTTTCTTGTGTATTGCTAAATGTGTTTTCGGGGCTTATCTAACTTCTGAATAAGCCCTTTTTTTACCTCATTTGTTTTGCTTTGCTGCAAGACTCAATCACGATCACGTCGTTGTTCACGGTCTTTACGGTTTTCCTGCCAGCGCTTTTGTTGTGCATCACGTTGTTGTTGCCAGCGTTTACGTGCTTCCTCACGCTTTTTTTGTTCAGCTTCAATTTGCTGCTTACGCTTTTGCTCTAGCTGTTTACGCTGCTGTTCCGATAAGCGTTTGCGTTGCTCTGCTAAGCGTTGTCGCTCTTGTTCATAGCGTTGTTGCTGTAATTGCTGTTGTCGTTTTTGTTCCCATTCACGACGTTCTAGTTCACGTTTACGACGCTCTAACTCAACCCGATTTTTACCTTGTTGATATTCCCAACGCTGCCGATCATTGTCATACCGTCGATGATCATCATCATAGCGACGGTCATAGCGTGGCTCATATCGTCCATCGTAGTAACCTTCGTCAGGCACGACCACGCAACCTACGGCTAAAATGGCAGTTGCGCACGAAAGTAAGATCAATTTTTTTGTCATGCTCTGCCTCCTGAGCCGATGAGGTAAATTTGTCTGAAACATCAATCATAGACCGCAATAGTGTCAATGACAGCGTCATAAAAGCAGGGTAGCGTATAGGTAATTTGAATGTGTATAACGATTGAAGCACTTGTATAACAAAATGGTCACTGTGCTGTTGATCATGAAGAAATTATGAAGCGTTTAGGCAAATCATGCAGACATATAAAAAGGAACAGGCATGCAAATTTTGAATTCATCTCTCAAAAATAAATTGCACAAAGGACAAGGTGCTGCTGCGCGTGCATTAAATAAGTTACCAAGTCGAGTACATCATACTTTGGCTCAAGCTTTGGGTTATCCGTATCATTATCCAGACCTTGATCCATTTATTAAATGCATGATGGCGGCACAATTAAAACAAGGGAAAATTGGTTTTATTGGTGCTGACCCTGTACAGTCTAGACAGGCATTTGATCGACAAATGCAATCTATTCTGAGCACTCCAACTGCGGTCAAACGAGTTGAAGAAATCCGTTTAAACTTAGCCAGTGGCAATATCGCAGCGCGTTATTATCATCCTGCACCACATAAAAAATTGCCTTTAATCGTGTTTTATCATGGTGGTGGTTTTGTGGTGGGTGGTTTAGACAGTCATGACGAATTTTGCCGCTTAATGGCGGTACATGCCCATGCACAAGTGTTGAGTGTGGAATATCCACTCGCGCCTGAAGCTAGTCCACAGCAGATTATTCAAGTCTGTGAAGATGCTTTGGCATGGGCATATCAACATCGTCGAGAAATGAAAATTTTAAAAAATCGCATAGCGGTGGCAGGCGATAGTGCGGGTGGTAATATTGCAGCGGTGGTTGCACAGCGTAGTGCTCATTCAGCCTATGCACCTGACGCACAATTTTTAATTTATCCAGCCTTAGATTTTAAGAGTCGCCATCCTTCATTCTTTGCTTATAAAGATGGTTTGGTGCTGACGGGGCAAGATGTTGATTTTGTCACACAGCACTATGTCACACAGCATCAGGTCGCTTTGGATGATCCAATCATTTCGCCAACTTTTGGCAAATTGAAAAAACTAGCGCCTGCCTTTGTGGTCACAGCAGGGCATGACGTTTTGCATGATGAAGCTGAAATTTATGCACATAAATTACGTCAACATGCTGTCACGGTAAAATATGTAGAATATTTAGATCAAACACATGGTTTTATTAGCATGACCTTTGTGTCGCGTCGCGCCAAAAAAATCAGCATTGAAATGTGTAAAAACTTTAGAAAATTTTGGGATCGACCACGTAGCTAAACCTTGGGTTGTCTTTGTTAATCTGTTTCACGTGGAACGGTTAAACCAGAGTAGAGATTTCGGCTTCTGGAAAAGTCAGTTCTAACTCAGGCACGTAAAAACTATTGATGAAGCGTGCCTGATTAAAATCAGGAAACAAACTTGGATTCGATTGCCAAGACGCATGTTTGAGTGGGATTAATCTGCCGCGAAAAGAAGGATTAAATTGATAAGATTTCCCTTGCCATGTTTGCTGAATTTTTAAAAGCGCAGCAGGGATGTAATGACTATCAATAAAGCTACGTTGCGTATTGCATTTTTCAAGTTGAATGGCGAATTGCAAATCTGCGTGTTGTATTTTGCAACTCATCTGTCGATCTTGAATATCCCAATCAAAGCTTGCCAGTTCTTTCGGAATACCCCAAAGCTGTTGTCCGTGTTGCACAGAAGACTCAGTTGAAACAAAAATTTTAGGAATGGTAGATAAACGACGCTGCCTAAATAGAGGATGATCTAAAATCAGCAGCTCATCATAAGCGCCAATGGGGCTAGCGTTATAACGTACCCACATGACTTGAACAAGACGCCCTAAAAAAGAAGGTGCTAAGCCAAAAGGCTGTGCCAGATTTAAAAAATGCGGGCTGAGCCAATAATTTAAAATATAGGCTTCACCTTGAAGTTGCCAAGGTGCTGGACACAGTCGGATCTGATCTGAATTATTTTTATCAAATGGAGCGTAAAACTCAGTCCTTCAGGTCAGAGATATAAGCGACACGACATGAAGTGTCGTTTGATTTAACTAAGGACTATTTTCCTTGAGTTTTGATTGTTAATATAAGTACATGA
>NZ_VPBV01000027.1:0-42561 GCF_013418545.1 Acinetobacter sp. YH12136 | reverse complement strand
TCCAGATATTTTTATCAGAATCCAATCCTAAAAATTCACCTACAATTTGTATCGTAATTATTTCAATATCGGTTAAAGCTGGGGGGAATCCTCTCGTTCTTAATGGCTTTTTGACGATAAGTGAATACCCAAGAATCTATGAATAAATACACAGAAATGATAAATTCGTAAATGGACATAACATGAGGTAATTTTCTTAGTCGAAATCTAAATTGTGTTATGTCCTTTTTATTTCAAGAGTTTAGAAAGTTGAGATTCGCGTTTCAAATTATAAAATTAATGGCTTAAGCAGGATTCGAGTTATATTAATTCTAAGATTTAAAAAATAATCCTAACATTGAATTCGGAACGCACTAGATAAATTCTATCTTTATTTTTGGCGAAAGCGTAATCAAACTAAAATCTCTGCCACATTTTTTGCCACATAAGTTTAAATTCTAATCAAACAGTGTAGAAAAGGGATTGCATAAGCCATTGATTACGTCTAATATTCGTTTCGTAGCGTAGCAAGACGCTACTGGCAAAAGGTTCGAATCCTTGATCCTCTGCCAAATTAAAATCCAACAACTCAGTTGGTACCCGATGTTGGGGACGTGGCGAAATTGGTAGACGCACTGGATTTAGGTTCCAGCGCCGCGAGGTGTGAGAGTTCGAGTCTCTCCGTCCCCACCATACATTAAAGAGCAAGGCAATGACCTTGCTTTTTTATTGCCTGTTATTTTAGCTTTAAAGCATTGTATCTCTTTGACAAGGCTTAGATGTATTTTTAAGATTTAAAGTTCAGTATAAAAAAAAGCCCATAAACAGGTTATGGGCAAGATCATCTTTAAGTGTTGATGAAATACGATTTGAATTTTTATTTTTGCATCCTATCAAGTTCAACCGTTATCGCATACTTATCTATATTGTATAAGTACTTATGCTTTTAAATGGTCTTCAAATTCCTCGCCTAATTTCATTGCTAAAGCATTACCAGAAAGCTCGCAAGTGACCAAACCATATTCTTTTTGAAAGCTAAATGTGAAACCGTGACCATCCGCCAAATTTTTGACTGAATAACCTAATTTTTCTAACCAAATACGAAACGCAATTAAATTTTTTGCTTTAACAACTTTTTTCACGAGAGAACTCCTATCCATTTATTTAATTATTAATAGGGATATTTCTTGAATTTTTAAAGGGCAGAAATGTATTTCTTTGACATTTTTTTCACTGATTTTTAGAAATCTAAAGTCCTTTTAAGCAATTAGAATATTTTAAAAGAATTATTTATTTGTAAATTATTGATATTTATTATTTTAACTGAGGTGGCGTAATTAATTTTAAGGTCTTAGATATATTGCCAAAAGATGACTTAGAAATATTTTGTTAATGATTTTTAGTTTTAGGCTGTATTTATTTTCAGCATGAACATATGGGGATTATCCATTTTTTATGCCAAGCTTTAATTTAATGCAATGGAGATCAGTATGGAGCATGTCGGTACCAAATAGACATTAGCTTATACTATGGTTGAGTTTGAAGGTTTGGAAAATAGACATGACTGCACAAACAATCCAACAGCAGGTTGAGCACATAGTGAAGCAGATGCAAAATCAAGGGCTAGAGCCTGTTGCCGTGATGCTTGGGCATGAAGATTGGTTGCTATTTTCTTCACAATCCAATGTGGCTTATACGCCTTTTGGCAGTGCACGCCGTTATCAGCCCGCATTGTCCAATTTGCTTTTGGTGCGGGTCGATGAAATGAATGCTGTGCGTGTGGTGACACAAACTCAATTAGATGAGTTTGCTGCTAGTAATCAAATTTTATAAGCCGAGAAAATATGAAATATCATGCACTTTCTTATCCAAATTTCAATTTAAAAGTTGTCTTTGAGTTCACGTAATTTCTGAAATTCTTCGACACTTTCGGCCCTTAAAAATGGATTAGTTTCCAGTTCTAGTTCGATGCTGCTTGGCAAAGTGGGTTGATTAAGCATGCGTAAACTTTCAATTTGTTGATAACGCTCTTGAATGGCAACATTGTCGGGTTCTACATGCAGTGCAAATTGTGCATTCGCCAATGTATATTCATGGGTGCAATATACTCGGGTACGCGGAGGCAGCGCTGCCAAGCGGTTTAAAGATTGATACATTTGCAAATATGTACCTTCAAAAACACGCCCACAGCCCATCGCAAATAAAGTGTCGCCACAGAACAATACATCCAACGCATCTATAAAATACACAATATGCCCCAAGGTATGTCCCGGAACGGCAATAACATCGACCTGTAAATCATGAAAATTGATATGGTCTTGGTTTTGTAAAGGATGCGTGATAAACGGAATTTTGCTCAATTCTTCACGTGGCCCATAAACAGGTAAATTACGTTCTGCAATGAGTTCAGGCACACCGCCAATATGGTCTTGATGCCAATGCGTCAACCAAATTTGCGCGATCTCTAAACCATGATTTTGGCAAAAACCTTCAACAGGTTTGGCATCAGTTGGGTCAACCACCACCACTTGTTTGCTGGCACAATGTTCAAGCAACCAAATATAGTTTTGTGATGGTTTCTGCGCATCAATAAGATGAACTTGGTAGTGCATGCTCAGTTCCTGAAACTTAATCGCTTGTGGCTATTACAGCATGCTTTTGCGGGCGTGTAAAAGTGTATCCCCAAGTGTCTGAGTATCGCTTTGCTATGTGACCACTTGATGATGAACAAGAGATGTAAAGATAAAATAGAAATAAAAATCAAATCCATAAAAAATGCCGTGTTTAACACGGCATTTTACAACAGAGATTCGGTGAAGTCTTAGCGGATTTTTGCCAAGAAACGACCTAAACGTGTCATTGCTTCACGTAATTCATTTTCTGCTGGCAAGAACACCACACGGAAATGATCAGGCGTTGGCCAGTTAAAACCTGTACCTTGAACCAACAAAACTTTTTCTGCTTTGAGTAAATCGAGCATTAACTTTTCGTCATCTTCAATTGGATAGACGTTTGGATCAAGTTTCGGGAAGCAATACATTGCACCCTCAGGTTTGACACAAGACACGCCAGGAATGTCGTTCAGCATTTCCCATGCAATGTTACGTTGTTCGTATAAACGACCACCCGGACGAATCAAGTCATTGATAGACTGATAACCACCCAATGCTGTTTGAATCGCGTACTGCGCCTGATGGTTGGCACACAAGCGCATAGACGCCAACATGTCTAAACCTTCAATGTAGTCTGCAGCGCGTGATTTATCGCCTGTAATCGCCATCCAGCCTGAACGGAAGCCCGCAATGCGATACGATTTAGACAAGCCATTAAATGAGATACAGAGTTGATCACCCGCTAAAGCTGCAACCGCAACATGCTCAATGCCGTCATAAATAATTTTGTCGTAAATCTCATCGGCAAATAAAATTAAGTCATATTTTTTTGCCAATGCTACAATTTGTTCCAACACATGACGTGGATAAACCGCACCCGTTGGGTTATTCGGGTTAATAATGACAATACCGCGCGTATTTGGCGTGATTTTGCTTTCCATATCGGCAATGTCTGGATACCAAAAGTTTTCTTCATCACATTTGTAGTGAATAGCAGTACCGCCCGATAAATTCACTGCCGCAGTCCAAAGCGGGTAGTCAGGCATTGGTACCAGCATTTCATCGCCATCGTCCAACAAGCCTTGCATCGCCATAACAATCAGTTCAGACACGCCGTTGCCTATATACACATCATTGACATGCATATCGAAAATGCCTTTTTGCTGATAGTACTGACAAATCGCTTTACGCGCAGGGAAAATCCCTTTGGAGTCGGTATAACCAATCGCATTAGGCAAATTCAATGCGACATCATTAATAATTTCCTGTGGCGCTTCAAAACCGAATGGGGCAGGGTTGCCAATATTCAGTTTAATAATTTTATGACCGGCCTCTTCCATTTCATTGGCCGCTCGTAACACAGGTCCGCGAATGTCGTAGCATACATGCTCAAGTTTTGATGATTTTTTTATTTCGCGCGGAGTCGTGTTACCTAGTACGGACATAGTTCCATCCAATGATTAGAAGATAAATAAATTATAGATTACTGAAATATCACAATCTATGCTGAAATTTAGCTAGATATTTTGCAAGGTCTAGCGTAAAAATGGAAGTACTGAAGCATGACACTGAATGTCAAAGATTTAAAGGAGTTAGTGATGGGAAAACTCAATAAAACAGACCGAGAATGGCAAAGAGAGTTATCACCAGAGGAATTTCGGATTACACGTCAAAAAGGCACGGAGCCTGCTTTTACGGGGAGATATTGGAATACTAAACAAGAGGGGATTTATACCTGTCGTTGTTGCGGTACAGCGCTATTCTCATCTGAAACAAAATATGACAGCGGTAGCGGTTGGCCAAGTTTCTATCGTCCAATCCAGCCTGGGGTGATTGAAGAACATCAGGATGGTTCGCACGGCATGCAGCGTACTGAGATTGTTTGTCATCATTGTGACGCACATTTAGGGCATGTTTTTGATGATGGTCCACAGCCAACAGGATTGCGCTATTGTGTCAATTCGGCTTCTTTAGAACTCAAAACACAAGAAAAAAATGATGAGGGAAATTATCCATGACCAACATTTATCAGTTTGAAGCTGAGTTGTTAGATGGACAAAATAAAGCCTTTAGCGATTATGAAGGGAAGGTTTTGTTGATTGTAAATACAGCCAGCAAGTGTGGTTTTACGCCTCAATTTGCGGGTTTGGAAAAGTTATACCAACAATATAAAGACCAAGGTCTTGAAGTTTTGGGCTTTCCGTGCAATCAGTTTGGTGGGCAAGATCCAGGCTCCAATGAGCAAATTGGGAGCTTCTGCCAAAAAAACTATGGTGTCAGTTTTCCAATGTTTAGCAAAATTGATGTGAAAGGTCCTGAAGCACATGCGATTTTCCGTTACCTGACCAATAACAGTAAAGGTATTTTGGGCAACGGAATTAAATGGAATTTCACCAAGTTTTTAATTGGCAAAGATGGCAAGGTGTTGAACCGTTTTGCTCCGACCACAAAACCTGAAGATTTGCAGGCGGAAATTGAAAAGGCTTTACGATAAAGGCTTGCGCTTGTGCAAATAATTTAGGGTCTGTTGACACTTCGTCTATATTTGCGACAACGCATATTTTTTAGCTGATATAAGGCATGGGACAGGAAATTTAGTCATTCTAAATGACTGACTCATAAAGCAATAGTAGCAAAAATATGCTCGCCCCCTTGCGCAGCAAACAAAGCAGTGCTTTGTTATTGCTCATGTGGCTAAAACTTTCTCAGATTGCGTCATGAAACTTGGCAATAGTCTCGCTATTACTTGCGTTTCATGCCTGATCTGCTCAGTTTTAGCCTACAGCGCAAGCCATTTATGAAATGTCAACAGACCCTGATTAAGGCGATCAGATGATCGCCTTAAATTTAGTTGAAATCATTAACTTATAAAATCGCTTTAAGACGTTGAATTACTTGTTCACATTGTGCCAAATCTGCAACCAAAGCCAAGCGAACATGGTTTTCACCTGGGTTACCTTGTGCGGTTTCACGAGATAAATATCGCCCTGGTAGCACTTTAATATGGGTTTTTTCCATCAACATTTTGGCAAAGTTTTCATCATGATCGACTTTGAGCCAGTAATAAAAACCTGCATCTGGTTTTTTTAATGGCAGTAAATGCCCAAGTTCCATTTGAAATAATTCAAACTTGGCGCGATATTGTTGACGATTATCTTCAACGTGCTGTTCATCATCCCAAGCTGCAATAGATGCCAATTGATGTTGAACAGGCATTGCCGCACCATGATAGGTACGATATTGCAAATAAGGTTTTAATAAGTTGGCATCGCCCGCAACAAAGCCTGAACGCATGCCGGGTAAGTTTGAGCGTTTAGACAAAGAATGGAATACGATGCAGTTTTTGTAGTCATCGCGTCCAAGTTCGGCACAGACTTCCAGTAAACCTGTAGGAGCTTGGTCAAACCATAATTCCGAATAACATTCATCAGATGCAATGACAAAATTATATTGATCTGACAAAGCTATTAGCTTTTTAAATTGTTCTTTTGAAAGGACAGCACCCGTTGGATTTCCTGGTGTGCAGACAAATAATAAAGCGGTTTTTTCCCAGACTTCTGCAGGTACGGCATCAAAATCACCCAAGTAATTATTGTCTTCGGTGCAATTGATGAAATAAGGTTGGGCACCTGCCAATAAAGTTGCCCCTTCATAAATTTGATAAAACGGATTGGGCATCACTACATAGGGTGCATCTTCACGTCGAATCAATGCTTGTACGAAGGAAAAAATCGCTTCACGTGTACCTGAAACGGGGAGAACTTGAGTGTCTGGGTTAACTTGTTTTAAATGAAAGCGTTGTGTCAGCCAATGGGCAATGCTGTGACGTAATTCAGGCAGACCTTTGCTGTTCGGATAAGTCGATAAATGCTGAAAATTATCAATAATGGCTTGTTTGACAAATTCAGGTGCAGGATGTTTAGGTTCGCCAATAGACAGTGGAATTAACGGCAAATTTGCAGGTTGTACGTCCTGAAATAGTTTGTTTAGCTTTTCAAAAGGGTAAGGATGTAATAAGGACAAACTTGAGTTCATGGATGTTCCGTAAATTGAAGTTAATGTTGACCACAGACCTGATTAGAGGCCTCATCTAAAGCAGCTTTGAGCTGGATTGCAAAGGTATCTGCTTCAGATTTTGTCATTGGGTTGCCATCTTTTTTGGTGACGAAGAAAATATCTTCGGCACGTTCGCCCAGGGTGGCAATTTTGGCGGAGTGAATATCTAAGCCTTGCATCATAAACAAGCCGCCAATTTTGGCGAGTAACCCGGGATGATCTAGTGTGGCAATTTCGACCATGTTTTGATTCAGCGCTGCATTGAAAGTCACTTCTACTGTATTTTCAATGTCAAAATGACGTAATTGACGCGGAATGCGGCGTTGCATCAGACCCGGATATTTATCTGACTGGCTCAAGGCATTCACTAAAGCCTCAATCACCATTTCTTCACGTTCAGGGTCTGTTAAGAGTGTGCCAAAACGGTCTAAGACCACGTAAGTATCCAAACTAAAGGCTTTGGTCGCAGTAATAATTCGTGCATCCTGAACGTCAAGGTTCATGCGGTCTAAAATAGCGACAGTTGTGGCAAATAGGTTAGGTTGGTCTTGCGTGTAAATAAAGATTTGTACTGCGTCTTGTGCTGATTTTCGGTGCGCGCGCATGAGCACTAATGGTGCAGGATTATCGCCATGCTCCAAAATCGCGCGGGTATGCCATGCAATTTCATCGGCAGATTCTTTAATAAAGTATTCATCGCCCAGTTCTTGCCAGACTTTTTCAACAGCACTGAGTTCAAAATCTTTAACCAGTAACTCGCTTGCCGCAAATTTGGTGTCTTCAATCAGCATTTGATAATCGACGGGACGCCCAAGTCCTGAGCGAATGACATCACGCGCTTGCGTATAAAGTTGGCGCATTAAGGATGCACGCCATGAGTTCCAGAGTGTTGGATTAGTCGCATTAATATCAGCAACCGTTAAGGTATAGAGATAATCTAAATGCTCCATATCTCCCATTTTTTCAGCAAATTCCTTGACCACATCGGGGTCAGAAATATCTTTTTTCTGTGCTGTGACTGACATCAACAAGTGATTTTTGACTAACCATGCCACAAGGTTACATTCACGTTCAGTAAATCCGTGTTTACGGCAAAACTCAATCGCATCTACCGCACCAAGTTCACTGTGATCACCACGACGACCTTTAGCAATATCATGGAAAATCGCAGCCAAATAAATAATGTCACGACGGGCTAAACGCTGAAATACCGAACTGACCACAGGAAAATCTTTCGCGAATTCAGGTTCTTTGAAGCGGCTTAAATTGCGGAGTAATAGTAAAATGTGCGCATCGACTGTATAAATATGGAATAAGTCGTATTGCATTAAACCTGTAATTTGACCAAAAGCGGGGATGTAATTGCCCAATACACCTAAGCGTTTCATAGTCACCAAGGTATTATACAAGCGGTGCGGTGAGCGCAAAATTGCCATAAACAGCGCTTGATGCGTTGGATCATCACGGAAACTTTGGTCAATACGCTTGGCTGCAAGTGTCAGCAGGCGCAGTGTTCGTGCGCGAATTCCTTCAATTTCAGGACGATTGGCTAATAAATAGAAAATTTCTAAAATTGCGCTTGGTTTTTCTGAGAAAATTTTGTGGTGCTGCACGGCAAGTTTGCCATCGACCAGTTTAAAATTTTCATTAATTTCTTCAATGTTACGTTCATAATTAGGCAAACGCGGGGTAATGACCGACTCATTAAAATAGGCCAGCAACATTTCATTTAAAGTGGAAACTTGCTGTGCAGAGCGATAATAACGCTTCATAAATTGTTCAATCGGGTAATTTTGCGGTTTACCTTCTTCTCGAACATAGCCAAAAGTTGCTGCAATATCTCGTTGATAATCAAACAATAAACGGTTTTCATCACGTTTGGTTAAACGGTGGAGATGATGACGAATTTCCCATAAAAAGCTTTCGGCTTCTTCGAGTACACCCAATTCAAATTCTGAAATAAAACCTAAATGCACCAAGTCGTAAATACGATTGACGCGAAAATGGCGTTTGGCAATCCAGCCAATTTGGTTGATGTCACGAATACCGCCCGGAGCATTTTTAATATCAGGTTCTAAATTACTTTCGGTGTCATTGTGCTGCGCGTAACGCTTGCTTTGCTCCTCCATTTTGGCATCAAAAAAGGTTTTATCTGTCCAAGTCTGCGAAACAATACGACGCGGCCATTTGGCAAGCTGCTGATTTCCTGTAATTAAACGCGCTTCAATCAAGGCAGTTGCAACAGTTAAATCACTGGTTGCCTGAATCACACAGTCTTGAATAGTCCGCACGCTGGTGGCAGGTTTGAAGTTGCCAACATCCCATAAAGACGAAATAAAGGTCGAAATAAGTTGTTCTTGTTCTGATGTGATTGCATCTTCCGACAACACCATAATATCGACATCGGAATAGGGCAGCATTTCTTTACGCCCATAGCCGCCCACTGCAAATAGGCTCAAATCGGTTTTGTCTAATTCAGCATGTTGCCATAAGAAAGTGAGCGCTTCATCAATCAGGTTAGAACGCGCCAAAATCACTTCACGAATGGATTGTCCATTTTCAAAACATTGTTGTAGCTGATTTTCGACATCGGTGCGCCATTGGTTAATGGCCTGAATGTCATGGTTGCTTTTTACATAATTCAGCAAGGGTAATGTAATGATCATGGACAATTCCGTTATGCAATGACGAGCTTAATTTTGATTTTCGTTTAAATGTACGCGAACAGTGTCCGCAGTATGCTGAGCTAGCTCACGCGCTTGCTCTGTGGTTTCTGCTCGTGCAGTGGCAACGCCCATACGACGACGCTCAAAACCTTCAGGTTTGCCAAATAAACGTAAATCTGTATCGGGATGTGCTAATGCAAGATTCAGGCCAGAAAATGAAAGATTTGTTGCATCGACACCTGCATAAATCACTGCACTGGCTGCAACGCTATGGCGTGTGGTATTGACAGGTAAGCCTAAAATCGCGCGGGCATGTAATTCGAATTCACTTTGGAATTGTGAAGCCAATGTCACCAAACCTGTGTCGTGTGGACGTGGAGAGACTTCACTGAACCAGACTTTATCGCCTTTCACAAACAGCTCTACACCAAAAATACCGCAACCACCTAAGGCAGTGGTCACTTTGTGTGCAATTCGTTTGGCTTCAGTCAAGGCAGCATCACTCATGGCTTGAGGTTGCCAGCTTTCTACATAGTCGCCTGCATCTTGACGGTGACCAATTGGGTCGCAATATGAAGTTTCAATCGCACCAGTTTCTGGATTTTTAGCACGTACGGTTAATAAGGTAATTTCAAAATCGAAGTCAATTTGTGATTCAACAATCACAGTGCCTTGATTGACGCGCCCGCCAGTCTGGGCATATTCCCAAGCTGCATCAACTTCATCAAAGCAGGTGACACGCGATTGTCCCTTGCCTGAAGATGACATCACAGGCTTCACAAAGTTTGGATAACCAATGTCATCACATGCAGCGCGGAAAGATTCGAGAGAATTGGCAAAGCGATAAGCGGATGTCGGCAAACCTAATTCTTCTGCAGCCAAACGACGAATGCCTTCACGGTTCATGGTCAAATTTACCGCTTTGGCAGATGGAATCACTGTTGCAATATTTTGCGCTTCAATTTCAAGTAAAACTGATGTCGCAATGGCCTCAATTTCAGGCACAATTAAATTGGGTTGAATTTTTTCAATCAGTTGTTTTAATTCTGTGGCATCTGCCATGTTTAAAGTATAAGCATAATGTGCGACTTGCATGGCTGGCGCATGGTCGTAGCGATCGGCGGCATGTACTTCTACGCCTAAGCGTTGCAGTGAAAATACCACCTCTTTACCGAGTTCCCCTGAACCCAATAGCAAAACTTTAAAAGCAGAAGATTGAAGGGGAGTACCAATGGTCACGCTCATGTGAATCGTCCTTGCTAAAGTGGGCTTTTAGCATAGCAGAACTGTTCCATGAGTTAAGCCCTGTTTGCAACAAAATCATGATTTTGTCATCTACTTATATTGCATTCAGTGCTTTAAAGCAGTTAAGGCTGAATCCTGAAATAGATCATTTGGACGATTCAACCTCTAAATTTCAGCAACATTAGAACGAAAATGGCACATAAGTATAAATTAAACCATAGGTGATGGCTGCGGTAAGCGTTGCAGGTACGATTTTCTTAAACTTAAAATACAAACCTGTCAGCACTAAAAAGCCAATCAACATCGCAAAACTTTTATTGGGTGTTTCAAGCAAAGGTGGCAAGGTTGCAACCACGAGCATAGAGCTAATTGCGGCTATACCAATGCTGCCCAAAGCGATTTTAAGCCATAAAGCACCACGTTGCTGTGAGCCTTGTTGAAACTTTTGAATCACAAAAAATGGCCCAAAACGTGAGGCGAAGTTTGCGATACCGACCATAATACCGACCAAAATAATTTCTAAACTCATGATTTTGCTCCTGTATGTTCAGGGTCGGGTTGTTTTAAAACATAGTGTTTAAATAATCCCGCCAAAATACCTGAAGAAATCCCAATAAAAATTGCAGCAGATAAGTCAATAAAATAACAAGCTACGGCAGATACTAGAATGGTGATTCCCACGACAAAGGTGTGTTTCTTTTCAAATGCTGCCAATAAGAAGCTAAGGAATAAAGCGGGCAGTAAAAAGTCGAGCGCCGCTTGCAAAAACTGTGGCATTTTAGTGACTTGATCGGCAAATAATCCGCCTAACAAAGAGCCTAATGCCCAAGACAACCAACTAAATAAACTCAGTCCAAGCATCCATGATTCAGACCATTCCTGACGGCGCTGTGACAGTTTAATCATGCCTGAGGCAAAAACTTCATCGGTCAGACCCCATGACCAAATTGCAGTTTTTTTTAGGTTTAAACGATCTTGAATCAGGTTTTGTAAGGCCGGGCCGTAAAGTAAATGTCGAATATCCAAGGCGATTACCGTTAATGCGGTCATCCAGATTGAAGTTCCACTGCCCAATAAGGCAACGACTAAAAATTGACTCGCCCCTGCATACATCGAGCAAGATAAAAATAAGGCTTCCCATGCGCTAAAGCCGAATTGAGTTGCAGAAACACCAAAAGCAAAAGAAACAGGCAGATAGGTGAAAATAATCGCCTGACTATCTTTTGCACCTTGCCAAAAACTTGCTGCGGGCGCAGTTTGAATATTGTGTACGGACACGACACACCTTGTGGGAGAAAGTTGAACGATGGGTCAAATGAAGATTGTGTATTATACTTGAATTCATTAGCATGATGCCGAATTGTTTGTATGGGCGAACCGATATGTTGAAATTGAAAACACCTGTAATCCTGCTTGCTTCAATGTTATGCAGTAGCCTGTTATTGCAAGCGTGTAGCAATGACAACAACCCGCAAAAAACAGTAGAAATTAAGCCTGCGCCAAAACTCACCAATGATGCGACTGTGTATGCGCAAGCCGCATGGGAATTAATGAATGAAGTTGAGCCGTACGTGTATCGTAAACAGCGTAACTTAATTGAAGATAAAGTCCGCAAACCTGCCCGTAAATTAAGTACCGACTGGCGTATTAATGTCAAAATGACCGACTCTGTAACGGAAGGGAAATATGCGCTGTGTCGTAAGGCTTTGACCAGTTTGGAAATTTGGGCACGTGCGACGATTGACAGTTCAAGCAGTCTTGCACAAAAACAAGCTGATTATGAACGGGATAAAAAACAATGTGCTGATGCTTTGGCGCATCCTGAATTGGGCAATACTGACCCGAAACAAAAGGGCAATGTGGTGCAGTCTTAATTGAGGTTGTTCTGCATTAATGTGATGCGGAATCGCCCATAAAAAAACCTCGATGTAAGCATCGAGGTTTTTTTATTGAATCAATGCTCGGCTGTAAGCATTGTTCTAAAACTAAACATAAAAACAATTAAACATTAAAACGGAAGTGTAAAACATCACCGTCTTGTACGATATAAGTTTTACCTTCCAAGCGCCATTTACCTGCTTCTTTTGCACCTGCTTCGCCGTTGTATTGTACGAAATCCTCATAAGCAATACATTCTGCGCGGATAAAGCCTTTTTCAAAGTCAGTGTGAATTACGCCTGCTGCTTGTGGTGCAGTTGCACCTACTTTCACTGTCCACGCGCGGACTTCTTGTACGCCTGCAGTAAAGTAAGTTTGCAGACCTAACAGCGCATAACCTGCACGAATCACTACGTTCAGCCCTGGTTCTTCCATACCAAGAGCTTCTAGGAATTCTGCACGGTCTTCATCTTCAAGTAATGAAATTTCGGCTTCAATTTGGTTGCATAAAGGCACCACAATCGCATTTTCTTCTGCAGCAAGTTTTTTGACTGCATCTAAGTGCGGGTTGTTTTCAAAGCCATCTTCTGCCACGTTCGCAATATACATGGTTGGTTTTAAGGTTAATAAACCAAAACCACGAACCAATTTGCGTTCATCGTCATCTAAATTGGCTGCACGTGCAGGCTTGCCATCATCCAGTAAAGGTTGGATTTTTTCTAAAACGGCTTTGGTCGCTACGGCTTCTTTATCGCCACCTTTGGCAGATTTTGCTAAGCGTGTAATGGCTTTGCTCACCGTTTCTAAATCGGCCAACGCAAGTTCGGTATTGATGGTTGCAATGTCATCTAATGGGTCAATTTTACCATTTACGTGAATGACGTTTTCATCTTCAAAGCAACGAACTACATGCGCAATCGCATCAGTTTCACGAATGTTGGCAAGGAATTGGTTACCTAAACCTTCACCTTTAGATGCACCTGCAACCAAACCTGCAATATCCACAAATTCCATCGTGGTGGGTAATACACGTTGCGGATTTACGATTTCCGCCAATTTGTCCAAACGTGAATCTGGCACAGGTACAATGCCTGTATTTGGCTCAATGGTACAGAACGGGAAGTTTTCCGCTGCAATTGCAGCTTTGGTTAAAGCATTAAAAAGCGTAGATTTACCAACGTTTGGCAGGCCCACAATACCACAATTAAAACCCATGAATAACTCACAACGTGTTATTTAAAAATTAGGCACGATTTTACATGAAAGGGCAGATAAAGTCAGGTCATCGGACAGATGTTTCTCCAATCTAGCGTGCTTGATGCTGTACGTTGAATTTCTTTTCGGAATTGATTTTGAATTGCTGACTGTTTCGCCTGAATTTTGAATAAAAAGTACATTGTAATTATAAGAGGCTATGACTAAAGTATGACAAGCACAGTATTGATACTGCTTTGGATATCAAAATTTTAAATATGGTGATTTTATGCGCATCTTATACCAGTTTCCTTTGTCTCATTTTTGTGAGAAAGCTCGCTGGTTATTGGATCATAAAGAGTTAGATTATGATGCGCAAAACTTAATTCCAGGCGTGCATCGCGCTTTTGCCCAATTAAAAACAGGGCAAAATAAATTACCTATTTTACGTGATCAAGACCGCTGGATAGCAGATTCGACTCAAATTGCTTTATATCTAGATGATATTTACCCCGAACATGCCTTGTTACGCAGTGATGCCGAACAATATAAACATGCGTTGGCCATAAATACTTTGGCTGATGAATTGGGGCAGCATGTGCGTCGATGGGGGTTGGCGCATGCATTATCTGAAAGTGAAGAACCTTTGGAAATTTTAATTGGCGAAAAAGGCTATTTGCGTCAATTTTCTAAATATTCCAAGCCAATTATTAAAGCCTTGGTGTCTAAGGGCTATCAGCTCGATCAAGATAAAGTTGCAGAATCCAAACAGCGGATGGATGAATTAATTGTCATTTTAAATCAGCATTTGATTGATAATTACGGGCGTTATTTTGTGGGTGAGCGTTTAGGTTTGGCCGATATTTCAGTGTGTTCGATGCTTGCACCTATTTTGGAAATTTCTGGAACGCCGTGGGAAAAAGAACATGATGAAGTGATTTCTGAAGAATTTAAAGATTATAAAAAATATTTGCTGGATTTACCTTTAGGGCAATATGTTTCTCGTATTTATCAAACTGAGCGTAATGCACGTGTAGATTGGCGCGGTATTTAAATGTTATCGCCTCAGATAAAATACGCGCAATCTGCGCGTATTTTTTTGGATACTGATGTATAAAATCTAGAACTAAGAGTTAGAACAAAGAATTTAAGTTATTCAAATCAAAATTCTGTACCAAGTTTGGCAGGGTAGCTAAATCAAATTGTGTATCAGATGTTCCACCAGTTAAACCACCAAGCGCATCGCCTAAAGCAGGAACTAAGCTATCAATATTGATCTCTGAACTGGTTGTGGAGGATGCACCTTGCAGTAAGTCGCTGATGTTAAAATCTGAACCAGAAATTAAGTTGTCAAAACCATCACTCAAGCCATCTAAGCTGAAACCACCAGTTGTATCTCCAGTCAGATTATTTAATAAACCACCTAGATCAAAGTCACTTGCAAGCTGACCTTCAGGATTAAGCAACGCAAGAATTGGTTCTAGAGCAGCGATATCTAGACCACCTAAATCACCACCGATGTTACCGCCAATTAAGCCGCTTGCCAGTTGCGCAATTTGTGCAATATCAAGATCGCCATTGCCTTGCATTAAACCGCCTACTAATTCAGCAATGACCGCGATATCCATACCGCCTAAACCGCCACCGATATTGCTGCCAATCAAGCCGCTTGCCAGTTGAGCAATTTGCGCAATATCAAGATCGCCATTGCCTTGGATTAAACCGCCTACAAGTTCAGCAATCACTGCGATATCTAGACCGCCTAAACCTCCACCGATGTTGCCACCAATCAAGCCACTAACCAGTTGAGCAATTTGAGCAATATCAAGATTACCCGTATTACCACCGATTAACCCACTCACTAATTGGGTGAGTTTCGTAATATCTAAATCACCTGCATTGCTGTCAATCATGCCGCTGAGTAAATTGGTGATGGAAGCAATATCGAAGCTACCGCCATTGGATTGTGTCAGTTTGCTAATTAAACTGGTGATATCTAAGTTGGTATTCGAGCTTGAAAATTGGCTGATTAGATTGGTTAGGCTAGAACTATCTAAGCTGCTGCCAGAGAGTAAACTTTTTAATAAAGAATCTAGGGTAGGTGTGGTCGAGGTCGAACTAGTCAGGCTGCCAAGCAAACCAGAAAAGGTATTGCTTAAAGAGCCACCACTTAAGAGTCCATCGAATAAAGAGCTGGTCTGAGTTTCTACGGTAAATACAGAGCTAATTTTATTTTCAGCAAGCTTAGAGATTTAAAAGCCATGACGATTCCTTGTATTTTTATTGGTTTTGTTGTGCTGCATTGTGCTTATTGTCGAGCGCATCTGTTTTAATACATTTCTATACACTTGTAAAAGATAGACGGTCGGGATTGTGAAAATGTATGAGTAGATTCGTTGTTTTGTTGAGTTTTTTAAATTTAAAAATTTGAAAATCAATAAATTAGAAAGCTGTTCCGTTTGTCTGTTAAGTTGTTCAAAACGATAAGCGGTGATCTGTTGAATCATAAACATTTTGCTTTAATAATGGAAAATAATTTTCGATAAAGATGCTTAGTCTGCAAAATAATTTAAGTATAATGGCAGCATGAGTTTAAATTTTATCAGATTAGATTGAGTGCTTGAAAATGGAATTAGATCGCTACGATAAGCATATTTTAGAAATTTTAAGCAATGAAGATGTCAATTTGAATGAACTTTCCGAGCGGGTTAATCTGTCGGTAAGTTCGGTGCATCGCCGTATTAAAAGTCTGATCGATCATAAAATTATTTCAGGTTTAAAGCGTGAAATTAATTATCAAAAACTGGGCTTTAGTTTGCATGTGTTGTTGCAGGTGTCTTTGAGCAAACACGATACCGATATTTTTGCCAAATTTTTGGATGAATTGGAAAGCATTCCTGAAGTGATACGTGCATTTTTGGTGACAGGACAGACTGCAGATTTTATTGTAGAGGTTGTGGCACGAGATATGGAAAATTACAGCGAAATTTTATTAAAACGGATTGGTAAAATTGAGCATGTGGCAGGTTTGCATTCTAGCTTTGTGATTAAAGAATATGATGTTTTAAACTGTCATGGTTTATTAAATAAAGTTTAATTTATTAGAATCTTAGAATTATTTTGACTGGATCTATAAAAAAACGCACGAGAACGTGCGTTTTTAGGAATTGCAGTTAGACCGATTATGCGTCTAATTGTGCTAAAACTTCATCAGAGAATTCAACGTTGGTATATACGTTTTGAACATCATCTAAATCTTCAAGCATATCAATCATTTTCATAATTTTTTTCGCTTGATCGATGTCTGTAATTTCTGCTTTGGTCGATGGACTCATAACCACTTCAGCATTGTCAGATTTCAAACCTGCTGCTGTTAGCGCATCTTGAACTATACCAAAAGCTTCTGGCGTAGTAATAACCAAAATGCCATCTTCAGACACTTCAATATCTTCTGCGCCAGCTTCTAAAGCCACTTCCATCACTTGATCTTCTAAAGATGAATCTTCAAATGAAATTTCACCACGTTTGGTGAATAGGAATGCTACAGAACCATTGGTGCCTAAGTTACCGTCAGTTTTAGAGAAACAGTGACGTACATCTGGCACGGTGCGGTTTAAGTTGTCTGTCATGGTTTCTACAATAACCGCAACACCACCTACACCATAACCTTCATAGGTTACTTCTTTAAGATCGTCGTTATCTTCACCGCCTGCACCACGCTGGATGGCACGGTTAATGACGTCACGTGTCATGTTAACTGAAAGTGCTTTTTCCACAACAGCACGTAAACGAGGGTTACTTGCCGCATCTGGACCGCCGAGCTTTGCAGCAGTTGTTAATTCACGAATAAATTTGGTAAACAACTTACCACGACTAGCATCTTGTTTGGCTTTACGATGCTTAATGTTGGCCCACTTGGAATGACCCGCCATGCGAACTATGCTCCTTACAGATTGGCAGTATGCCTATCAAAATTGCGCCCATTCTAACATAAGCCCTTTTTTTAGATAAAGGGCAGAGTTTTAGGTTTTTTAAGTGTTGCTTTGAGTTGTTTTTGGCTCAGGAATGACAATATCTAAGCCCACTTGTTCTTTATATAATTGTTGGATAAGTGCCATATCGTGATCTAAATCTGTCGGATAGATTTTGCCAAAAATCCCACCTTGTTTGGTTTGTGAGTTGGCATACATTAAAACGATAGGCACATTGGCTGCTTTGGCAATATGCCAAAAACCTGTACGAATTGGCTTGCGGGCTTCACCTGTTTTTGCGCGAGTTGCTTCGGGTGCGATGACCAAATTGAAATGTTCATTTTGATCAAAAAGTTCGACCATTTGCGACACAATATCTTTGTTAGATTTACGGTCTACTGGAATACCGCCGACTTTTTCTAAAATAGGTTTAAGTGGCCCTTTAAAAAGCTCTTTTTTGATTAAAGTATGAATTTTAATATCATAAATTTGGAACAGAGCAAGCGAGAGGATTGCATCCATCATTGAGGTGTGTTCAAAACCGACGATCACTTGTTTATTTTCGAGGATGTTGGGTTCTACCTGATATTGCCATCCTGCAAGTTTGAATGCGGACTCGCCTATAAATTTTTTCAACATAGATTTAACAGCTGATGAATCTGGAAATGCATAATTTCTGCTTGTTTTATATAAGAGTCAACAGAAAATTGTTTGAAATATAGCAATCTCAAGTGATGCAGTTGATATAGCGTTATATCTTTTATTGGTTTTAACTCTAAATACTTTGTTTTTAATATTAAAAATATATGAATTGAGAGAAATTAAGTCTTAAATTGAGCAAAAATGCACTATTCAAATGATTTGTAAATCATTAGACTTTGGTCGTAATTAGCTATGATTCTATTCATCATTTCACTATTCCACGCATCATGGAAGGATACTAAAGTGGCTTATTTGACGACTTTTCTTGTGGCATTGACTGTGTTGTTATTGGTCTTGGTATGGTCAATGTTTGAGTTGTTTTTAGAAGTGCGTAAAGAGAAGCGTTTAAAGTTGCATCGGGCAATGTTTCGGAAAGTGAAAGTGTAGTTTTTATATTTCAATAATAATCAAATTCGTCTGCTGACTATCTATACAGCAATTTCTGAAAATGGCTTGTGTTTTTAAAAAATCTTCGCTAGTATTCTTTGCGCTTGAACTTGTTGAAATATAACAAATTCAATTATAGGGCCTATAGCTCAGTCGGTTAGAGCAGCGGACTCATAATCCGTTGGTCGACAGTTCAAGTCTGTCTGGGCCCACCATATAAAACAACCACTTAGGTGTACTAATCCTAAGTGGTTTTTTTGTTTTTGTATTCTAGTAAGCAAATGGTAAGCAGCTTAAATCAACATTATTCTTAACTGGTTTTGTTGTGTAAAGAATTGAAAAATAGAATTTCCTGTAGTTAGTCAAATTTAAGTGACAACATGGGTATGGAGGCGATCTAATTCTGGCATGGCTTAATCACAATTTAAGTTAATACTTTGAGATGCGAATTATGATGTATATGTCCCATTTTTTAGATCAGTTTATTACAAGTTTCTACGTAAGCGTCCGGTGAACCTCATAGTTATTTTTTAATTAAGTTAGATTTACAGCAGTGTGGTCGTAATTCATCTAGTCGGGACACTTTATGTGTTGACAGCCTTTTTAGCATATCACTTAAATAGGCATAGGAATCCAATCCATTCAGCTTTGCTGACTGAATGAGGCTTATCATATTAGCCGCTCACTTACAACTGCGCAGCGAGTCAGTAAACAACCAGTTCTTACGTCCCAAGGCCTACGGACACATCTGATTTTCGATCCCTTACGAAGTAATGCTTCTTAGGTTGATTGGTAAGTTACCATCAACCAGATAGCGGTAGAGTGCCTGCCAGAGTTTTAAGCTTTAGTTGATCGTTCGAACAGTTAGAGAACTCGATAGCCGCGTTAGATGGTGTTGGTTGAGCCATTAATACAGTTGTTGCATGATCGGTTGACTATGTTGTTGACAGTAGTGGCATGAATCCGGTTATTGGCGGTTTCATGTAGCCACCGGCCAATAGGGGGCCATTGGTAACAATCAACATCTAACAGTAAACTCGAAGTCTTCAAGCTTGCTTTTAATAACACAATAAAGCTTGATTTGAGGTATCCATTAAAGCGTTCAACTTTATCTTTGATTTGTGCAGAGTAGCGCTTACATATGCTGGGGCGAAAGCCATATTTTTTAGCACAGTCGAGCAGTTTAGGGTTTCAGTATGGTGACTGGTTATAATGTTGCAAGATATTCCCTTAAGATCGATCCTGACCTTTCCTATGATATCCAAGCTCTAAAATTTCTTGGTAGAGTACAACGGCAGGAATCCATTCAGGATAAGGAGTATTTACGCGTTCAAGAAAATAAGGTTTATATGAGTCAAGAATACTTATTCTAGGTTGTAAGCCGATACTGTAGTGTGGACTTTTGCTGTAAATATTTACGCACGGTATTTTTAGATTCCGCAAGTTCTCAACTCATTACCTTAAATAAACCTTGTTTATACAGTGTTTAAACTGTAACTTCTTGCTCCAAAGTTAACATATTTGAGCAGTTCCAAATGACTACTATATTAACTAAGTGGCAGTTTTTAAATGCCGCTAGAGGGATATTTTACACTGCCGCTAAAATATTATAATTAAACCCAATTGATATATTAACTTAACCTATTGAGATGTTGTCATAATGGGGTTAATTAATTGTATGATAAATTTTAGGTATAAGCTTATTCATTAGGAAATTGTACTTTTAAATAATCTGGTTTGAGCGCCATAGCTAAAAAAATTCTCATTACTAAATGATAATTAAAATTATGTGTTTAATATAATAGTTTTTTATAAAATTTCAATTACTCAATAAGATTGTGAATATTTTTATTAGTTGTTTAAAAATTATAAATTTATATATTTTATTGATTGATATTTTAAATTTAATAAGAAAGTGGATAATGAATTGAGATTTATAAGGTGGTTATGTATGGTAATTCTTCTGAATTGAGTGGTGTTGAAGATAGATGTGATTGACTGTCCTTAAGAAGGTAATAGTTTTACTTTTGTAGTTTCATACTTTTTTTAAAAATATCTTATATAAATCAATATTATAATTGTTTTGTTAATTTTTAAAATTTTATTTAGTAGTATAGGATCATAAAAAAATCAGATATATATATATAAATTAATTAAAAAATTTAGTTTTATGTAAATGTATTAAACCAGATATCTTAATCAACATGAAACATAAAGTTAAACAAATTACTCAAGATAGATTATTGCTATCTACTAGTGAGGCTGCTCGTTTATTAGGGTATGCAGAACAAACATTACGTAAATGGGCATTGTATGAAAACGGACCAATAAGTCCTATTAGGCATGGTCGCAGTCTTCGATGGAGTAAAGCGGAAGTCTATAAATTTGCTTGTGTCAAAGAAGAAGTCTAGAAAAATTGAGATAGTTTTTCATGCTATTGGCATTCACTCTATTTAGAGGTAAAAAGCACGCAATAACAAGAAATACTATCTCATCCATAAAATTTATATACCTATTTTTTAAGAAATATCATCAGTTTAAATTGGATTTAGATTTAGGCTCTAGGCTTTGTCATGCTCAAAAAAAGTCTTAATGAAATTTTTATAGGGTAGGATTTGGAGTTAATAATGTCCAAAAAATATTCAAAATCAAAGCAAAAAGTCAAACATCGTAGTACGAGTCACTCGAAGATTGTGGTTGAAAAAACTCAATTGGACATACTTAAGACTGTACTTAATCAAACTGGCTCTAGTGTAACCCTGCAAAAGAAGGTCCAAGGCCAAATACTTACTTCAATTGCTAAACGAATCAGTGACGATCTTGAATGTTTTAAAACAGCATGTGCTTATTTACCGGATTCGATCAAGCAAGATCAGAAGGTTTGGGTTGAGGCTCAAACAAGTTATGTTTTTTGGTTCGAGCTTTTTCATTATTTAAAAAGTGCTTCAATTAAGAAGGAATCAAGAAATTATTTGTTTAACAGGATTTTTGAATATTTAAACCAAAAAGATAAGACGGAAATAAGGTTTTATATTAATAAGGAGGTGTTTAAAAAACGTGGATATTCTAATCATGAAAAATTATATAAAAGTGATTTTGTGAAATTTTTTAAATTGCCTAAGAATTTTAATGAGTATTAAGAGTTATTTTGGAGTTAATTAAAATGAGTGAAATTTTAAATCAGGAAGATCTTGAAAATCATTGTAATGATTTTGAGAAAACAATTTCTGGATATAGTGAAAGACTTGCGGTTTTAAATTTTGAATATGTTCAAGATTTTCATTTGAATTTTATAGATAAAGATAGTTTTGAAATTCTAATAGATCGCTGTGAAATGTTGTATTTTAATATTTGCAAATATCAGCAAAGAACTAAATATAAGCATATATTGGGGTTTTTGAGTATCTCGATACTATGCAATAATTCTAAAAAATTAAATAATGGTACTAGAATTGAGATAAATAATAAAACTTTTGAAATTTTAAATTATGTAATGTTTTTGTCTGGATTGCTTTTGAAGCTTGATGACTCAGAATTAAAAGTCCAAAGAATAAACTATACATTATACTTATTACTTAGAGTGGTGGGTAAAAACTTTGATAAATGTGTAGATGATGTATTAACCAATCTTGTTTTCTATTTTAGAGCAATTATAGATGTTGATCCATTAAAGCTTTCGAAAAAAGAATTTAGTAATTATGCTAAACATCACAAAGACCGAACAATTGCTACTTGTCTAGTTTTCAATGCACAGAAAAATAATCAGATTGAAAAATCATTAAATCGCTATTTAGATGAATATAGGGTGGCTGTTGAAAATCTCTACTATGATGAAAAAGTACAGGTGAATAGAAAAAAAGCTCAACCCTCACTTGAGGAAACAGAGGTTTCTATTTTAAGTTTCATTGCCCCACCTTTGATCACAGAAGGCTTCTCGGATTATTCGGATGCTCGTGCAAAGGATGATGATGATGATGATGAAGATATAAAAAAACGTGAATATGATTTTAGTCAAGATGAGAGTACACGCAGAGTATCCTCTTTTGTTGATCATCAAGTATTGCGTCGATACCTCGATCATGTACACGAACCGACTGTGAGTAATGTTTATTATATTGACCCACCTTTTTTGAAAGTTATTTATCAGGTCTTACATGACGAACTACAGAACAATAAAGACATAGAAAAATCTGCCATGGCTGCCTGTTTCTTAATGTCATTATGTACAGGAATGAGTGCTGTTGTCTTTCAATATATTGATTACTTTTTTGAAATGAAGAAATTAAAACATTCTTCTGGTCGTGATTATTATTTATGGACCGTCGATGCCGATGTTAATAAAAAGTTGGAGGGAGAAATTGCAAAAAAAGGAAATAGGCAGAATAAACATTCCAGTTGGACATTCCAAATTCCTGCAATGTGGATTGATCGAATCAAAAAAGCGCAACTAAGTGGCTATACAAACACCGATTTTAATCAGTATTTGAAAGAGTGTTTCTTTGGTTATTGTATTGGAAATCTATCTGTTACTCATATCGCCTCGCAGCTTTCATTTCATTTACATCGAATTTGTGAAGATGATTTACAAAAGAATTTTCTCATTGGTAAACAAGTTTCACATCAACCTGATCTGGCATACGGTGGTTTTTCTTATAAACAGTTAAATGATTCGTATGAGAAATACGTATGGCTTTGGTTTCAGAATAAACATGAGAGTCATGTGCTAGATCGTCCTCAATTCATTCAAGCTAAAAGTGATGAACGTGTAGGAAGTCAGCGAGCTTGGTCATTTAATCAGGCGAAAAAATTCTTAAATTCACTGAACAACCAGGTCATTGAGGTATTGAGGGATAAGAAATCAATTGAAGAACGATTTAATGCTTTCAGTGTCTGGATTTGGATTTGTTGTCTTTTATCCTCAGGAGCACGCCCAGCAATTGCTGCATCGAGTATCAAGGAGAACTATGACTTCATTACAGGCATAGTCTACATTCATGATAAAAATAGCCAATCACGACGTCATGGCCGCTTTTCACCACTGACTGAATTTTTTGCTAACGAATTAAAGCTTTATGAAAAATTCATTATAGACCTTATGGATTCAGGGATGTTAACTAAAAGTGAGGATAACTACTATCTTCATTATTGGAAGAAAAATGCAGGATTCATGAATATAAAAATAAGTCCTTTAACTCAGAAAGATGTGGCTTCTTACCTTGCACGGAACTTCCCTGAAATAGAGCCGTTATACCCCAATTGGATTCGACATTTTGTAAGAAATACCCTTGATTTGCCAGATGCAGTTTTCAAGTCATGGTATGCGCATGATCAACAAGGTGAAATTGGATTTTCTAAATCATCATCTTTACAGCCATATGCTTACAAAACTCAAATTCAGGATGCTTTAAGCAAGCTTTTTAAAGATCTTGAACTCATATCTGTGGGGATTTCTTTATGAATAATGAAAAATTAGAGAGATTTTCAAAATTAAAGCAAGAATTGGAATCTATGGCAAAGAGCATATTTGAAAGTATTTCAAATATGCTAGTTGAAGAGGTTGTGGAGCATAATTTAAAGCTTAAGCTTGACGATAAAATTAAAGAGAAGATATATAAGGCGAGAGCCAAAGTTAATAAATACTTCAAATCACTAAAATTGGATGCTGATGAGTTAAAAGCTGGATGGCAATATTGGTCAGATTTATGTGTTCAAAATAAACATGAGATTGAATTAAAGATACAATGGTTGGCTGGTAATTATGATATACCACTGATTCAAACCAGCTCTTTCCCACCTAATATCAAAGATATTGAATCTACGCAAACTAAACTGCAGAGTGGAAGGGAATTACATGATTTTAAGCTAAAGCTGCATGATTTTTGGCAAAAGCAATTACCACATTGGCTTAAGACAAGTAAATTCAATCCGTATGCGACATTCGAACAAAAACAATTTCTACTTCGTCAGTTCTTATTGGCTCTCATTTTTGACTGTGGATGTCGGACACGAGCTGATTTGCTCTCAATTTTAAAATCAGTGAGGGAAACATATTCGAATGATAGAGTTTCCCCATTTGAATTATCTGGTGGTCTTGTATCTGTATATGGTAAAGATATTTCAAAATTTGCTTGCTTATATAGTTATCCTCTAGAAAATTCGTCTTATGCAAATTTAATTTACGATGAAAAATCATACCAAGTTAAACAAATTTATCTGACCCCAATGAGTTTTTTGATGTTGATTCGACTTGTAAACGAGATTGAGTTAGAAACACAACCAGAAAAAAGACAAGTAGATCAAGAATTGGTGCAATTGATTGATTCTATAATCAATCTAAATAGGGAAATGTTAGATCAAAAAATCTTATCGGGCTTACAAGATGTAGATCACGAACATGCTGTTATTAAAATTTTTTCAAAGAATAGATATAAGCTTTTTGATCATTTAGATTACGTGCAATATTTTGGAACGAAAAATACATTAGATGGTTTTCTTATTGCTTTATCTAAGGGAGTTTTTAATTACTCGGCGCTTTCTTATTCATCCTTAAAAGCACTGGAAGGAATTGATAAACATCACAGTACTCAGACGTCTAAAAAAAAGAGCATCAATCAAGCTGTTGTAGATAATTTTTACTATACGGAATTGAAGAAGGCTAAGTTGGAGCAGATTCGAAATTTGAATACTGATTATCACTGTGCCGCAGATATTAAAAAGAGTTTAGTAAGAAACTTGGATGTTAATAATGTGAGTGTGAGTGAAGTTATAGCTGAATTTTCAAAGGATCTTAGCTTGCTTCAAAACAGTTATTCTTCCCAGCAATATAGCTCGTCAAAAGATATCGCTCTTGTTAGTGTTCAGATTGTGGTGATTACTTGGTATTTGGAGTGCCTGAAAGAAATAAAATCGATTGACTCTGGTAAAAGTAAAAAAGGTATTAAGCTGAGTTCTTTAGATACCTATAAATCATCATTTATTGACGAACTTTTTCTATATGTTGTGAGTAATGATTTAGACCTTCAAGCCATAGATGAAGAAGAATTTGAAGAGATCTACAGTCATATTTTGGCTGTCAAATCCATTGGCGATCGTAGCAAGAAAAACAGAAAACATTCACAAAATGGGAGGGAGATTAAACATAATAGTTATGGGCATGCGGTAAGTAATCTAAAAAAATTTCACAATAGCTTAATACGTAATTTTGGTGCTCCTCGTGTTAATTATTTAGATCAACTGCAATCAACTGATTTGCAAGTGTGTAGAACGTCCTATGTTACTCCAGTAATGTTTAATCAATTTAAAAATTTAATAGCTGTCCAAACTCAGTTGACCAAAGACCAGAAGAACATACTTAAAGTCATTTGTACTCTTGCGTATAGAACGGGGCTAAGACTCAATGAAATTTTGGGATTAAAGTTAAGTGATTTAGCTATGATAAATTTTAAATATAAAACAATTGGTTATGATCCTCATTATTATTTTATCAATGAAAAACATGAAATTTGCAAAATTTTTATCCACAATAATTATACTCGTCAGATTAAAACCACTAATGCAAAACGGGGAATGTGCCTGGATCAATTACTGACTAAAGCTGAGTTAATGTCAGTTATTCATTTGATTAACAAAAAAATGAAGGTGCCTATTAATCAAAATACATTAGGTGCCAAAGATTGTTTGATTTTCTCTGAAGAGGGTGGGAGTATTTCACCTCGATCTGTGAGTCAATTGATTAAGAAGATATTTGATCAGTTATTGTTGAACCAAGCACACGACTATTCATTTCATAGCTTTAGGCACACTGCTGCGACCAATCTAGCTTTAGTTTTGAAAGGAACAGATTCACTGATCAAATCTTGGACTGATTATTCACCAGAGCAAGTTCGCAAAATTAAAAGCTATCTACTTTATAGTCTAGATCATGCTGATGTTCGTACTGATGTATGGAGGAAGCTTGCTCATCTTATGGGGCATTCTTCTATTGAAATGACGGTAAATCATTATTTACATTTTGGACCATTATTGGTTGCTGATGCGCAATGTATAGAAGAGAGTAAAGTATCTGCAAAAATAGTCAGAGCTTTATTGCCGGTTAAATTATTTAGTAAACAGTTAAATACATCGCAAGTGACAGAAAAAATTACTCTAAAAAGTATTGTAGAAAAATTGAATTCAAGCTCGAGAATAATTCAAGAAATGATATTTCCAGATCGTTTTATTACTTATGTCGCAGAGCAAGAGGTGATCGAAGAAGATCAAGACATGATGGTAAGACGTCAGCTTATGGCAAGCTTCAATCATATTTTGAACGCTCTATCAGGTAGAGAGGTGGATACTTTAATCAGTACAATAGGGAGTGATGTAGCTGTAAAACTCTATGCAAATCGTCACTTTCAACATAAGAAGGTTCAGAAATCCCCAAGTGCTCTAGATCGATTATTAAGGCATATAAACCGGAATAAGACAGCTAATTTATTAGTTGTTGAAAATTATCAGTGTTTCAATTGTTTAATGAGTGATAGCTTTGTACTTGATTACTTTCAGCGCCGTATACGATTAATTGATGCACGTATGGAAGTTTATATAAAGAGTGAAAAAGATTACCAGGAATTTAGTAGGTTCTTAGGCAAACTAGGAAAAGTGGATCCATCTGCATTTGATAAAAGAATCAGTGTTTCCAAAACTTGGAAGGAAGTTGAAGTAGAACTAAAAAAAGCGAAGAGTAAAAAAGGTGTGAATGTAGAAATTAAGAATAAGAATTTTAAGGACAACACATGCCAAAAAATCTTTAGCACTTTATTTTTACTATGTGTATATCGTCAGAGAAATATGAAGCAGAGTTCTGGCTTGATTACATAGTTTTGCTAGTGTAGTCGCTATGTGAGGATTAGTAGATATGGCTTGTTTCCGAAAAATGTTAAATAATCAGAGTAGTAGATAGGAAATGGGCTTAAAAATATGAGGACTAAAACCATATGTTGAATTAAAAAATCAGCATTTTAATCCTCATGTTTAATAGTATCGAATTATTCTACCCTTGATGATCGAATCGGTTTAAGCCGGATTTTGTTTATTTGAATCTGGCTTTTTTTTAGCAGATTAAGCAACAAACCTAATGATTCAATCAAGATTATTCTTTAGTTATTGATGGCTTTGTTGCATAAACATTCAAAAGCCGAATTTCCCCCAAGCCGTTCAAATTTAAGTGACAACTCGGGTATGCGGTCTACCTAATTCCGTGAATTTATTTAATACTGCTACACGTGCATGTATTTCATTGACCTGACTTTGAAAATGTCTTGCAGTCAGTCTATCCCCCAATAATTTGATGCAATGCATCCTGGTTTCCACCAAACTGCGACGATGATAGCTCGACCATTTTTTCCATAGTGTCCTGCCTAAATGTTTAACCGTTTGAAGTAATTCATTGCGCTCTAGTGAGTGAGGCTTAGTATCTTTCCAGGGTTTAGCATTTTTTCTGGGTGGAATCACTGATCCTAGACAAAATAATGGACAGCACGTCCCTCTAAAGATAACGTAACTTTAATCTTTGGAGATTCAAGAAATGGCTAAACGTTTTAGTCCCGAATTTAAACAGCAAGCGATTGATTATGCACTTTCAAACTCACACGAGTCTGTAGCTGCAATCGCCCAGAAATTAGGTGTGGGTTATTCAACATTAGATAAATGGATTCGTGAAACCAATCCGGCAGGTTCAAGCAAACGTCAACTTTCACCAGAACAACAGCGGATCGTGGAATTAGAGAAAGAAGTCAAACAGCTCAAGGAAGCCAATGACATCTTAAAAAAAGCGCATGTGTACTTTCTAACAGATCATGCCAAGAAAAGTACACGGTAATTCAAGATCTAGATATGAATGAAGTCACCGTATCTTCTGCCTGTAAATACCTAGGTGTCAGCACTTCAGGCTATTATGCCTGGCGAAAACGTCAAGCCAATACGGCACAGAAATATAATGACTTAAAAGCCGTATATTGGCAGCATCATGCACGATTGGGTGCACCTTCATTAGTACATGACATGCATGATTTAGGTTACAACATGAGCGAACGTACTATTGGAAGGATGCTAAAAAAGCTTGGTTTACGTAGCAGGATTGCACGTAAATACAAGCATACGACTGATTCAACCCATCGTTTGCCTACAGCACCCAACTTGTTGGATCGCCAATTTACAGTTACTCAGCCTAATAAAGTCTGGACAACAGACATTACCTATATCCGCACTAAAGAAGGTTGGTTGTATTTATGTGTGATGCTAGATTTATTTAGCCGTCGTATCGTGGGGTGGCAAACCAGCCATCGAATAGACCGCCAGTTGGTGTGTGATACGTTTAACTATGCAATGGCTCGTCAGGGTTATCCAACTGGTGTTATGGTGCATTCACTTGCGAAGCAGTGCTTCTCAGGCTCACAGTACTGTAGTCGTGATTTTAGAGCGCTGTTACTGAAAAATGATTGTACTCAGAGTATGTCTAGACGTGGAAACTGTTGGGATAATGCAGTGACTGAAAGCTTCTTTCATACATTAAAAGGTCATGTGGTACATGGCAGTGTGTTTTCGACTCGAAAAGAAGCGAATGCTGTCTTGTTTGACTATATTGAAATTTATTACAATCGAGTCAGAAGACATTCTGCAAACGGCTGGTTAAGTCCAGAAGCCTTTGAACAGAAATATATTAAAAGTTTAGAGGGGCTGGTTGTCCACGATACTGTCTAGGATCAAACCGCATGTGCATGCCGATCGGAAATTACCTGCCGGCAGTGTTTCGTGTCATAAGCCCCATCCGTATAGACCGAATCAATTTGCTCATCTTCAGGGATCTGATCAAGTAAATCCCCCAGCACTTGTGAATCGCTGACATTATTTGTCTTCAGCTGAACCGCACGTATTTGCAGGGTTTCAGCATCAATCCCAATATGTAATTTACGCCATTGGCGACGATATTCTGGCTGATGTTTCTTACGCTTCCATTCGCCTTCACCTAAAAATTTTAACCCCGTAGAGTCGATGAGTAGATGAAGTCCATCACTGCTTTTTTGATAACGAATTGAAATGTCGATATGCTTTTGTCGTCTACAGATCGTGGAATAATCGGGTGCGGTCCAATTTAAGCCACAGAGCTTAATAAGGCTTTGAACAAAGCCTGTCTCCATGCGCAAAGAGAGCCGAAATAGAGATTTCATCATGAGGCAGCATTGAATTGCTGAATCGGAATAGGTTTGATTTCGTCCTGGTTTGCCTGTTGATTGTGCATACCATTGGGTCGCAGGGTCAAACCAGATCGAGATATTTCCTCGATTGATTAAAGCTTGATTGTAGGAGGACCAATTGGTTGTACGATAAATTTTAGGTGCGGGCTTATTCATCTAGCAATTATTGCTGAATAAGCTTTTAGCAGAGGTTTATGCAACAAAGCCGTTATTGATATTAAGATGACTGTACCTGATCTAATGTATTTAGACTTGGATTTGCATCAATTTCACGTTTTAATTTTTCTCTTAATTTTTTTTGATGATGTTTAGCTATAATAGGTATAAGAATAATATCGAGGATCACCCAGAAAATTAAAAGACCCATAAAAGTAGTACTTATAGTAGGATCAAATGTAGATGAGACAAATGGAAAAATAAATGTAAAAATTGTAAGTCCCAACATTAATAATCCAGACAGCCATCTACCTAGATACATTCTATGAATTCCTAAAATATTGAATAAAACTAATAGAATATATGCAATAGCGATAGATTTTTTTTGGTTATTGATCATCGTCTCTAATAAAATTTGCTTCTGTGTTTCATTATTCATGATAATTACCTGGTGGTGTTCTAAAAAGTATGCTTACTTAAAAAGGCGGCAACGAGGCACAATTCGGTTATATTTAAATGTGTGAAAATCGAAATAGAACTTCATTGTCCTCGATGCCAGAGTACAAGTATAAAGAAGAATGGCATTAAACGCGATGGCAAGCAAAACTACTGTTGCAAAGAATGTAATAGGCAGTTTATTGGTGATCATAATTTGACGTATTTAGACTGTCATTCAAATGCTGTAAAGCAAATTTTGTTCATGTTGGCTCGATGCTGTGGAATCCGTGATATTTCAAAAATCACAAGTTTTAGTATAGGTAAGATTCTTAAAACTTTAACACAGTCTAATTATGAAATTAAGCCAAAGCAAACTCACTATAAGTGCTTAGAAGTAGACGAGTTTTGGACATTTGTAGGCGATAAAAAGAGTAAACATTGGTTGCAATATGTTTACGATCGAAACAGTGGAGAAATCGTTGCATTTGTATGGGGTGGAAGAGATGCGATTACAGCACAAAGGTTAAAAAAGCGTATTGAAGAGTTAAACATTACCTATGATTGTATGTCGAGTGATCACTGGGAAAGTTTCATCAAAATATTTAAACCCGATCAGCAAGGTAAATTTCATACGGTAGGAATAGAAGGCAATAATTGCCGATTAAGGCACAGAATTAAACGAGCAGTAAGAAAAACCTGTTGTTTTTCAAAGAAGGTATTGAATCATGTAAAAGCTTTCAATCTTGGATTTTTTTACATTAATCATGGGTTTGTATAGTGGTGTTAAAATGATCAGCATACATTTTGAAACACCACCAGTTTTTAATACCTTAAAGGTTATGATATTATTTTAATGAGAGAAGCTCAGAGTATCTTGAGGAAGTCCTCAGTTGATATTTCTTGTTCCACGTAAAAAAACACCATTTTGATCTGCTTTCATTTTTTTAATGGAAATACCTTGGAGTTTATTGATCTCGAGTAGATCTTTAAGTATTTGATCTACAAATTTATTCCTTCTATTATCTTCTGAATCTAAATGAATTGACATGAATTTCTCCTGGTTCATGGCGTAGAATCTAAATCATCAGTCATCCAGGAAATTTGACATTAGAGTTGGTTTGAATTGGTTTAATACGAGTATGACAATTTAAACTTCGATGATCAAATTTTCTCTAAACCCATTTTTTCCTTGCTCTTGTGGATAGCCTAAAGGATTAATCACTAATCTACATCCGTCGACTACAGCATCAACTGATGTATGCGTATGCCCTGAAATCCAAAGTTTAAAGCCTTTAACATCCAAGTCATTTATAAAATAAGGATTAAGGGCTGATGCAACAGGATGTTTACCCCAATACGGATCAAGACAGGCTAAATGAGGAGGGAAATGAGTAATGACGATTACATTGTCTAGCCCTTTAAACTGCATAATATTTTGATGATATCGTTGAAATAGTGCAATGTAGTCATCAGCTGTTATAGCTCGATTATCGCTACTTATCATGATTTGATCAAAATCATAAATAGATTGTTCAGCATCTTCTTTAAATTTTTGCAGTTCGTTAGTGGTTGTACGAGTTGAGTTGGAACGAAAGTTCGTAAACAATGTGCCGCCAACAAATATTTTATCCTGTATCTTGATATGGTTGTCATCAAGCAGAGCATTTTGAGGATAATTTTCTCTTAAAAAGTCTACGACTAAATTGTAGTTTGAGCAGTAATAATCATGATTACCTAAAACAAAAATAAAGTTCTTATTCAGGTTTTTACATTTTTCTGCAAATTCAATAGCACCACTCAGGCGATTCGAAAAATCCCCAGCGTGAATAATCACGTCAGCCTCATCTAGTATAGAATATTGAGAATTGTGGGTGTCTGATAAGATTTGCAGTTTCAATCTACTTCCTTTATTAAATCACGCTGCTCAAATATATAGAGTTTTATTCTAATCAGTTTACATCAACGAAATGTTGTATAAATTATAAGATACTCATCTGTATTCATAACCCTTAAAGAATATAGTTAATTTTTTGAATCAGTTGATCAAATATTGATCATAAAATTTGACCAATTGAATTTATGCACATAAGATAAAGATGTTACAGCAAAATCTGTGACCAGGCGTGGAAACCTGTTACTCAACGAACTAAAGAGTCGCTTTTAGTGGCTCTTTTGTGTCTACATGGCGCTTTTATGGTAAGCCAAGTAGGGCAGTCTTTGACTGGCCGTTTCGTTGAGCGGTATTTCCACACCCTATTTGGTTTGCCTCCATCTCGTGGAAAGGATGTTGGCAAACAACAATTAATCAACGAGGCTTCAAATGAAAAATTATCCCATCCCTATTTTTATTATCTCTAGCAAAAAAGTACTTTTGAATTAATCACCTGTTTTAATTCTAACAACCTACTTAAATTTTAAATTAATGCCTTCATAATTTCGTAATTACACGAGATATAGAGAAGTATTGCCTAGAGAAAATAAAATGGCCCGTACTAAGCTTTTAACCAATATTATTCAAAGAAAAATGATGGTGCCTGACGAAATGTCCCACTCAAATCTGCACCATAACTTTGAAATATCACTTTATGACTTCGCCAACCATGAGATCCTAGAAAAACTATATAAAGCAGACAATCAACGCTCCACAGAGTGTTGGAGCCCTGCTGAAATTCAGGAGTTTATTCTAAACTGTTTGAATGATCGTAATGTCAATTTATGCGTTCGCTATTGGAAAGATGCTGCTGGTAATATTTATATCATCGATGGTGGGCACAGGATTTCAATTATCTATGCTTGGATCAAAAGATACTTTATTGATGAGCAAGTAATAGGAGCCCCAAAATTCACGGCACCACAAAAACGAGATATTCGTCAGATTCGTAATCGATTAGGTGGATTAGCTGATTTTCAAGAGTTATGTAGCGATTCTGAGTTTCAGCAAAAATTAAAATCAACCAAAATTAATTTTATTGAAGTCATTGGGACACCTGAGGAAGCTCGAAAAGCCTTTTGTTCAATCAATTCGGATACGAAACGATTAGATCCAGATGAAGAATATCATTTACAAAATAGGGGAAGTGATGCTTTTTATGTGATTTATGCATGTTGTTATATAAACGATAATAAATCCAACTTGGCTGAACTGAATTACGAGCGGATAAATGAAGTGATCACTTTGGGTGAGCAAATTCATGATCATCTTTTTAAGATAATACTTTTAGAGCCAGATTTAACACACGGTAAAAAAATCGGCTTGGTCAATGAACTCCTGAATATCATGTTTGGTGATACTAGTCAGAATACTGTGAATATAGACCAAGGTCAGCGTGTAGAAAATTTAATGCTAAAACTTAGAGTTGTGCTGTGTCGTATCGCTACACCAGCAATTAGTATTCGGATTCCAAGTTTGGGCTTACACCCAAAACTATATTTTTATAAAGATAATCGTTTTCAAGTGACATCCTTTTTGGCCTGGTTCTCTATCGTCTGTGAAATTGAAAAAGACTGTTTTGAAATACAGAATAAAAAGATAGATTTTATTGGATTTACTCGAGCACGCCGTGGTGTTGAAAGTTTAATTGAAAAAATTCCTGTGGCGATTAAAGAAACTGTCGGTAAGTTTGGTAGCGGGATCAAATCACATGAGCGATTGAAGAACGTGTATCAGGCCTTTATCTGTATTGGACTGAATATGGATTTAGATTTTGAAGATGAAGTTTGTTTGAACACCGTCATTCTTTCGATGAGTCAATCATTTGATTATATTAATTTTAATGATTTTTACCTTGACCGTTTTGGTGGTGATTATGATGAGAGTATTGTTGATGATGTTGTGAGCTTTGTGCAATCAGTAAGATCATCAAAGAAGAAAAAACCTCTAAATTTTTCACTAGCGGCCAAAAGAAACCTGTATCAACGTGAGGAAAGGAAAACTTGGAGCTATTGCGAAGTATGTGATAGTGCTTTATACCTTGAATCGACTGAAGTAGATCATCGTGAATCGAAAGCAGAAGGTGGTTACGGCGTCTTAGAAAATGGAGCAATTATTCACCCGATATGTAATCGTTTTAAGTCAGATCGTGCTTTGGAAGAAGTAAGAGCAGATTTATTTGACTAAAAAGATAAGGGAGCAAATGCTCCCTTATTTTTTTGTTTTTTAGTAGACTGGGGTTAGTATTTAGCCTAAGCAACCAATATGAAAACAATAAACTATTACAACCAATACGCAGATCAATTTTTACAAGCCACGTTGTATGTGGATATGGAAAGCCTATACCAACCATTTTTAGCTGAGTTGCCAGATTCAGCACGCATCCTGGATTTAGGCTGTGGCTCAGGGCGTGACAGTTTGGCTTTTAAAAATAAAGGCTATCAAGTTGATGCTATCGACTATTCTGAAGTATTGGTCGAACGAGCGAGCCAACTGACTGGTATCGCTGTACAGCAGCAAAGTTTTTATGAGCTTGATATGCACGATGTTTATGATGGGGTATGGGCATGTGCCTCTTTACTACATTGTGCTCGTAATAGACTCCCTGATGTTTTAAAACGTATTCATGCTGCATTACGCCGTGGCGGTGTGTGCTATATGTCTTTTAAATATGGAACAGCAGATAGAGTAAAAGGCGGTAGGGCGTTTACTGACTTAAATGAAGAGCAGGCTCAGGAATTGTTAGACCAGTTGAATGGGGTTAGGGTATTAAAACAGTGGATTACAGTAGATCAGCGACCTGATAGACAAGAAAAATGGCTTAATCTTCTTTGGAAAAAAAATGCCTGACTTTATTCCTACTGCACAGGAACAGCTTAAGTTCCTTAAAAATATTCAGCTGATTTTGCAGTCGGGTAGTTTTAGTAGTACCTATAAATTTGCATTGCTGATTAGCCTAAGCCGATTAGCTATTGAAAAAGGTGAAGATTCAGGTGAGAGTCTATCACTCGAATATACGGATATTGCAGAGAAGTTTATCGAGCTGTATTGGAAGCAAGCGGTACCCTATACCTTTAATGATGAAGGGCAGCTGATTTTAAATCAGAACAATGGTAAACAAGCTGCCATTGTGAATCGCATTATACAGCTTCGGCAAAGCTACTCTTCTTTGGGGTTATTAAGACGAGATTCATTGGTGTGGTTGAAGCTAGTTAAAGATGTCGCTCGCACTGTAAAAGACATGCCAGTCCGCTACTTGCAAAACATCAATGGTCAAAATTTTGAGTTTTTATATCAGCTTGATCGGTGTGGAAAGCAGCTCATCCTTTTGCCTCAAGTCATGTTTTGCTTACGACAGTTCAGTGAAATCATCGAAGAGCTTTGCCAGAAACGCTGGATTGACTATATACGTAAGAACAGCAGCAATGCACCTATTTTGAATCAGTTGCCGAATCTTGAACAATTCATGTTTGAGCCGAGTCGGAACCAATTAAATGCTGTGGCTAATGTGTTGGTCGAGCTACAGGACTGTAAATGCTTCTACTGCAATAAACCGATGCGCAATAGCAATTACGCCGTTGATCATTTCATTCCATGGTCTATGTATCCATCAGATACAGGTCATAACTTCGTATTGGCAGATTCAAGCTGTAATTCTAAGAAAAGTAATCTACTCGCATCTGATGAGTTTTTGCATAAATGGCAGGAGCGAAATGAAGAGCAGAATTTGATTATTGTTGACCGGATATCAGTGCTCGGTTTTTTGACGGATAAAGAGCGGTCGCATAAGGTGGCTGAGTGGGCATATAGTCAGGCTAGAGAAAATAATTATATATTTTTTAAAAAATAAAATTATAAATTTCAATCTCTTAAATTTTAACCAATAATTCTTTAAAAATATTACCTAGAGTACGATTGACATCGTATTAAAAAAGATCTAAATTCGAATAATGAAATATTGATCGTAATCAAAATACGACTGAAAACGTACTTGGAGGTATATATGGGTGATAAGAAGAAATTAATAGATATAGCATCTATTCAATCAGGATTGAGTGCTGCAAATCAGCGAGAGATGTCAGAGGCAAAACCAGGCTTTGTAGAAGTTGTTTGCTTAACTGGAAATAACCTATCGGAAAATGGGCTAGTGAAATTGAAAGACAGTGAGCTGAAAAAGGTTTATGTCGAGCAAAGTCGTTTGGAAGGTCATATATTGCAGGATCAAGACATTCTACTGATGGCACGAGGAACGAACTTTCGTGCAGCCCTATTGAAAGAATATCACTTGAATATTCCTAGTATTGCATCCCCGAATGTATTTGTGATTCGTTGTGGAGAGAAGATATTAGCTGAAGTACTAGTGAGTTTTATTAATAGTGGTCATGGGCAGGCATTGATGGACGAGATTGCAATTGGATCGACTGTACGCAGTTTATCTATTGCAGGTCTTAAAAATTTAGAAATCTCTATTCCTGAGATAGGACATCAAAAATTAATCACTTCTATTTTTTATGCAAATATTGAGGCTTTAACTCTTCTAGATAAGCTCAAAGTGCAACAGCTTATTGCCGTTGAAGCTAGTTTACAGCAATTGATGGTGTGAGGGGTTAAACATGAAAACGAATCAATTTGATTTAAAAGCACGTATTAAACAAAGCTTAGATGCGTTGCATCTGTTCCAAAAAGCAGAACATGCTCCTGAATTACTGACGTTAGCAGCTTATGTTTCTTTTGTTGATATCGAATTTGCTGCATCCTTCGAGAAGTTGAGTAAGGCAAAAGTAAAAGAAGAATTGCAGAAATTCTTACACCATTCTGACTTAAAGTTTGTTCATCACTTACTCTCTGATAAAGTTGAAGAGGTTGAATTTTCTATCTTAACTCGAACATTTATTGAAGCCTCTTCAGCTTATGATAACCAACAAGCATATGGCAAGGCACTTGCCCATGAGCTGCCAACCTTATTGTCTAATGAATTTTATTATGAGTTTTTTACGAGTAATGAAAATTTAGCAAACCTTGTTTTAGCGATTATTGATAGCCAACCTATTAAGCGTTTTTATGATGGGGCATGTGGTATAGGCTTAGTTGCATCGCAGTTAAATGCTGAAGAGTATTATCTACGAGATATTAATCAGTTACCGATTGCTATTGCAGAAGTAATTTTTAAATTAGCAGGTAAAAAACTGAATTGCCAACTTCAAGATTCCTTAACTGAAAACGAATTGTCCAACGAAGTTGATTTAGTTGTCACTACACCGCCATTTGGAGAACGAATTAATCCAAATGCAATAAAAACAACGCCGTATTTAAGACAACTATTTAAAGCCATGCCAACCAATGCCTCAGATAGCGCATGGATTCAGCAAGCCTTATATCAGTTAAATGATACAGGGAGAGCGTTTATCCAAGTTCCATCTGGGTGGTTGTTTCGAGGGGGCTATGATCTCGCTTTGAGAACTGAGCTTTTAGAAAATGATTGGATTGATACGATTATTTTGTTACCTAAAGGCTTTATGCAACATACCAAAATTGAAACAGTTTTGTTGGTGTTGAATAAGGGAGCAAAACAGCATGATGGGATCAAAATGATCGATATTAGTGACCATGTAAAACAGCGAACCGTTTTACGTCCTATCCTATCAGAGGAATCGATTAAACATATTGCGTCAGTATTCCATGGGCAAGATGATCCTGATATTTGTAAGATTGTGACGGTAGATGAAATTCGTTCAAAAGACATGAATTTGAGTTTCAATAAATATTTTATCAATGAAATTGAAGTCACAAGGTTTGATTTAGCGAAAGAGAAAGCGAAATTAGAAATGCTTGAACAGGAATATCAAGCAGCGAAAGTTAAGCTTAATCAGTTGTTGAGCCAAATTTAAAGGAGAGCTGTCATGTACGATACCAAGCATGTTCAAAAACGATCACAACAGCGTGGCATTACCAAAGACATGATCAACTTTACTTTAGATCATGGTGTCATCCAAGGCGATCGATGGTTCCTGAATCGTAAATTATTGAATGAGAAAATTCATGAACTTGAAGCTCAATTGAAAGTTGCTAAGCGACTCAGAGATAAAGGTGGTGTAGTTGTAGTCGCAGAGGGAGAAGCTTTGCTCACGACTTATGATTACGATAGCCGAAATATGGCGTATTAAGGTGCGGTTCAAAAGTCTCGAGCATAAGAAAGTTTTTTGAATTAATAATTGGCGACAATTTATGTCGTTAAGCGAAAAAAACGGCCATTTACTAAAGCTTATTCAAAAGTAAAATAAGTTTGAGTAAATGTAAGGTATTACAAAATATGTATTTTTAGGTTGAAATATGGATCATTCAGTTCATAACAAATTGGTTTCATTTATCTGGTCTATCGCTGATGATTGTCTTCGAGACGTCTATGTACGTGGTAAATATCGTGATGTGATTTTGCCGATGGTGGTATTACGCCGTCTGGATACTTTATTGGAGCCGACCAAAGATGCAGTACTCGAAGAAGTCCGCTACCAACAAGTCGAAATGGAACTCACCGAGTTCGATGATGAGCCACTGAAAGAAGCATCAGGCTATGTATTCTATAATACTTCTAAATGGACATTACGTTCGCTGTATACCGCAGCATCAAACAACCCTGAAATTTTATTGGCGAACTTTGAAGAATATTTAGAAGGTTTTAGCGACAACGTTAAAGAAATTATTCAGTGCTTTAACCTTTACGCTCAAATTCGGCATATGTCGCATAAAAATGTGCTGTTAGATGTAGTTGAGAAGTTTTTATCACCATACATCAACTTAACCCCTGAAGATGCTGTCGACCCAGATGGCTACCGTTTACCTGCATTGACTAACTTAGGTATGGGTTATGTCTTTGAAGAATTAATTCGTAAATTTAACGAAGAAAATAACGAAGAGGCGGGTGAGCACTTTACGCCACGTGAAGTGATTGAGTTAATGACGCATTTTGTCTTTGACTCCATCCAAGAAAAGTTACCATTAACCATTACAGTATATGACCCTGCTTGCGGTTCGGGTGGGATGCTGACAGAAGCTCAAAACTTTATTGAAGAACGTTATAGCGTGGAAAATGGCAACCGTGATGTGCTTTTGTATGGTAAAGAGATCAATGACGAGACGTATGCGATCTGTAAGTCAGACATGATGATTAAGGGCAATAACCCTGAAAATATTCGTGTTGGTTCAACACTGACAACAGATGAGTTTGTCGGCACCAAGTTTGACTTCATGCTCTCTAACCCACCGTATGGTAAGAGCTGGGCATCTGAGCAAAAGCATATTAAAGATGGTTCAGATGTCATTGATCCACGTTTCATCGTGAAATTAAAAGACTATTGGGGCAATGAAGAAAGCTGTGATGCTACACCACGTTCAAGCGATGGTCAGCTTCTGTTCCTGATGGAAATGGTCAATAAGATGAAATCGCCTGAGCATAACGGCATTGGTGGTCGTATTGCCTCAGTTCATAACGGTTCAAGCTTATTTACCGGTGATGCAGGTGGTGGTGAAAGTAATATTCGTCGTTATATCATCGAAAATGATTTACTTAATGCGATTGTGCAGTTACCAAATAACTTGTTCTATAACACGGGTATTACCACCTATATTTGGTTGTTGTCGAATAACAAACCAGTACAGCGCAAAGGCAAAGTACAACTGATTGATGCAAGTTTGATGTTCCGTAAGTTGCGTAAAAACTTGGGCAATAAAAACTGTGAATTTGCGCCTGAACATATTGCTGAAATTATGCAGACTTATCTTGCAGGTCAAGATGTAGAACGTCAGCTTGATGCAAAAAATGATCCTATAGGTATTGCAAGCAAGGTGTTTGATAACCAAGACTTTGGTTATTACAAAGTTAATATTGAGCGTCCAGACCGCCGTAGCGCACAGTTTAGTGCAGAGCGTTTGCAAGGCTTACGTTTTGATAAGTCATTGTCTGAGCCAATGGAATATATGTATAGCACTTATGGCGATGATATTTATAGCGATGCGAAGCTTGATGCGGTGAAAAAAGAAGTCTTGGCATGGTGCGAAGATCAAGAGATTACGCTGAACAATAAAGCCCAAGCCAAGCTGTTTGATGTGAAACATTGGAATGCTTTGAAAACAGCATTGGACAATGCGTTAAGCATCATGCAACAGGTGGGTACAGATGAGTTCTCAGACTTTAACCTGTTTAAGAAAAAAGTGGATGAAGCAATCAAAGCTTTAAAGATTAAGCTGTCGAATTCTGAAAAGAACAACATTTTAAATGCGGTCAGTTGGTATGACGAAAACGCAGAAAAAGTGGTGAAAAAAGTTGTGAAGTTCAATGACGCTGAGCTTGTCGATTTAGTTGAACACTTGGGTTGTACAGAAGCTGATTTAGCCGACTTTGGCTATTATGCAACGGCGAAAAAAGGCGAGTTCACCACGTATGAAAGCAATAGCGACTTACGTGATAGTGAATCTGTACCGTTAAAACAGCAGATTCATCAATATTTCTTAGATGAAGTGAAACCGCATGTGGCTGAAGCGTGGATTAATCTGGATTCTGTGAAGATTGGTTATGAGATTAGCTTTAATAAGTATTTCTACCAGCATAAGCCGTTGCGTTCTTTAGAAGATGTGGCTCAGGATATTTTAAGTCTTGAGAAACAAGCCGATGGTTTGATTGCACAGATTTTGGGTCTTTAAGGGAAAGTATGATGTTTGAAAAATATGATGCTTATAAAGATTCAGGTATGGATTGGATTGGTGAAATTCCACATGATTGGAATGTCGTAAAACTTAAGCACTTACTACAAGAACCTCTCAAATATGGAGCTAATGAATCAGGTATAGAATTTTCAGAGGATTTACCTAGATACATTAGAATCACTGATTTTAATGATGATGGAAAGTTGGATGAAAAAAACAAATTATCTTTGACTTGGAAAAAAGGTAAAGATTATTTGTTGGATGATGGCGATATTCTGTTAGCAAGAAGTGGTGCATCAGTTGGTAAAAGTTTTTTGTTTAAATTAGAATATGCAAATGAAAAAGCTTTTTGTTTCGCAGGTTATTTAATTAAAGCTAAAGCGGACATTAACAAAATTATTCCAAAATATCTATATCTGTATTTAAATTCAGAAGTTTTCTTTGAATGGAAAAATTTGATTTTCAATAAAGCTACTATTGAAAATATCGGTGCAGATAAATACTCTGAATTTTTTGAACCGTACCGGGTTTGTCGGAGACCAACTTTCTTGAGAGAATGTTCCAATGACAAAACCAAAATATACCCCTGAAATCAGAGAAAGAGCGGTTCAATTATTGATTGAATCTGAAAAAGATTATCCTTCTACTTGGGCTGCAATCACAGCTATTGCACCTAAGATTGGTTGTACTCCTGAAACATTGCGTGTTTGGTATTTAAAGCATATGGATCAACTAAATCCTGCCAAAGTACAACAGATATCTGACCAAGAAAAAATGAAGCAAATGGAACGTGAAATTAAAGAATTAAAACGTGCCAATGAAATTCTACGTAAAGCAGCCGCTTTTTTCGCCCAGGCGGAGCTCGACCGCCCACACAAATAATGGTGGATTTTATCCAGAACAATAAAGATCGATATGGTGTTGAAGCGATTTGTAGAATTTTACCGATTGCAGCTTCGACCTATTATCGGGCTTTAGATCTCGCTGACAATCCAGAACATCGAGCGAAACGTGCTCTGCATGATTTACATCATGCAGAGCAAATCAAACGTATTTGGAAAGAAAGTTTAGGTCGATATGGTGTGCGTAAGGTCTGGCAACAATTGAAACGTGAAGGTTATGTTATCGCACGTTGTACAGTTGCTCGATTGATGCAGAAGCTAGCTATACAAGGTGTTTGGCGAGGTAAGAACAAACAAACCACCCGTAGCCGAGATGACCAAAAACGAGCAGATGATTTAGTGAAACGTAATTTTACTGCTGATCATCCTGACCAACTGTGGGTCAGTGACTTTAGTGTGCCGCAGCAAGCGGCGTAAGAGATGAGGGTATGGCCCCTCGCTATCGGCTTGCAGGAGCAGGTAGCAAACCACCATAAGCGGCTTGGATCAAAAGTCCCGGTCGTGAGCGTTA
>NZ_VPBV01000026.1:0-42667 GCF_013418545.1 Acinetobacter sp. YH12136 | reverse complement strand
TTTGAAGAAGTCCAAGAAGCCTATACCACCCAAATCTGTTCGTGCTGCGGTGAGATCACCTCAAGTAGTCCCAAAGGTAGGACAGATCTTGGAATAAGAGAATGGGAGTGCATGAGCTGTGGTACAGTTCATGATCGAGATATAAACTCAGCTCTAAACATTCTTGCGCTTGGGCATAAGCGTCTAGCTGTAGGAATCACCCTCTTTTAAGGGGGTGAGGATGTCAAGGCTGATGTAAAGTGGTCAGTTGAGATAGGGAATTTGGTTAGGGTAGGTTAATACGATATAAAAACGATTAGAGATCTAAACTTCAAAAGATCTGCATTAAAAAAGCGACTTATTTGAAAGTCGCTTATTGTGTATCTTTAAGGCTGCTCAAGTGAGCTGTTGTATTAAGCAACAGACTCAGGCGTAGTGCGCCATAAGCTTTCTAGGTCATAGAATTTACGTGCTGTTGGTAGCATGATGTGAACCACTACCATACCAAGATCGACCAAGATCCATTCTGCATCACGTTCACCTTCAATACCAATTGGGCGGAAGCCTGCTTTGCGCGCTTCTTCGGCAACATTGTCGGCAAGAGATTTTACGTGGCGAGTTGATGTACCGCTAGCAATCACAATGGCATCTGAAACATTGCTGATGCTGCTGACATCAAGTTCAACAATTTCTTTGGCTTTTACATCAAGGAGAGCTTCATGTACAACTTTAAGACAAGTTTGTACGTCATGCTTTTGGGTATTCATTGCAAGATCGTGAGAATTAGAAGCGCCGGGCGATGGTTCTAAATTCATGGGGTGTATAATTTCCTAAAATTATTCATCGTCTAATATAGCTGTTTTAGCCTGAAATTTCAAATCGGTTTAATTTTAACCACTTTGATTTGAGGGAAAGTATTTGTCTTTCCATGCAAATGATTGATTTGACGCCAGACTTGGGCGGTATTCTGCAGCGATATAGCCTGAATAAGCACTGTGCTGTAACCATTTGAAAATAGTAGTATAGTCTAGCTCGCCTGAATCGGGTTCATGGCGTCCTGGATTGTCGGCAAACTGGATATGACCAATATCCTGAATGTTTTCTTGCAATGCGCTCAGCACATCTTCACCCATCATCGCCATGTGATAACAGTCGTATTGCATTTTAAGAGCAGGATGTTTGACTGCTTCTAGCATCTCTTGAGCTTGCGCAATATTTTGTACTAAAAAGCGTGGCATGTCGGTGCCATTAATCATTTCAAAGACAGGCTGAATATGATGTTGAGTGAGCATCGAGCAGGCCAGTTTTAGGTTTTCTGCCAGTGTGTTTAAGCAAGGCAGTAAATCGGCATCGACAGGTTGTTTGCCTGCCAAAATATTGACGCTAGGGACATTTAATGCCGTGGCATAGCGGATGGCTAACTCTAAGGCATGATGAAATTCAATCTCTTTCCCCGGTACGCCCGCCAAACCATTGCCGCCTTGCATGAGGTCACCCGCAGGGACATTGATTAAACACAGGCTGAGTTGGTGGAGTGTGAGTTGGGTTTGAATCTGCTCAATACTCAGCTCATAGGGAAATTGAATTTCAACATGCTGAAAACCATGTTCGCGTGCAAGGGCAAAGCGTTCAATTAAAGGCACTTCGGTAAAAATCATCGACAGATTAACCGCCAGTTTAGACATGCAGGTGCTCCTTGCAGGCAAAGGTTGGATCAGGAATCAAGCCGATTAAGCTTCGACCTGATGAATAATGGTGGCTAAATCTGCTTCTGCAAAACCCTTGGCTTGATGGGCTTGCAGTTGTGAAAGGGCTTTTTCTGCCACAGGAATCTGTAACTGAAATTGCGCTGCCAGTTGTAAGGCATTGTTTAAATCTTTAGACAGGGTTTGGACTTTCCATTGCACAGGCTCAAAACTGTGAGTTGCCATACGTGGAGTTAAAATCTGAAACGGTTTCGAGTCGGCAAAACCACCCGCCAAAGCAGGTGCAAGTAAACGGGTGTCTACGCCTGCCTGTCCTGCTAAGGCAACAGCTTCGGCAATTAGGGTGCTGTTGGCAGCAACAATCAGTTGGTTGCAGATTTTAGTGGCTTGTCCTGTGCCTGTTTCGCCCATACGGGTCACACGTTGTGACAGCACATCATAAATCGGGCTTAATTTTTCGATGGTGTTTGCATCACCCCCTGCAAAAATCACCAAACTACCTTGTTCGGCTCCCGCAGTGCCTCCCGATACAGGTGAGTCAATCCATGTGACCTGTTTGAGGCTGGCTTGCTGCGCTAGCTTTTGGGTTTGATCTACAGACAAACTGGAAAAATCGACAATGACTTGTTGAGCAGTCAAAAAAGGCTCAATTTGATCTAATACAGCTTGGACGGCATGATCATCGGCAAGGCAACTCAAGATCACTGGATATTGTCCGATCTCGCTCAATTGCAGCGGTTTTGCCCCCAGACTGAGCACAGATTCGCAAGCCGCAGGGCTACGATTCCACACCGCGACCTCAAAACCTGCCTGAACTAAGCGGGTTGCCATGCGCGTCCCCATAAGTCCCATACCTAAAAAAGCGATTTTTGTGTCACGATCAAAATGCATAGCGCTGATTCTCCGTTTTTGCCTACAGTACAAGTCTGGCTTGAAATGTCAATTTAGCCTTTGGTCAAAGTCTGTTGTGTTTGAACTGAATCAAAACTGACGCGGTGCAAAGGTCACTTCAGGGTTCTTGTCCTTTTTACGTGCCAGTTGGCTATTTTTACCCAGCAATAATTTTAATTGCCAAATTTTTTCTAAACGTAAAGATTTATTTGGCGCATGTTCCATAGCATCCAGCACTTGTTTGGCTGCAGCCAATGCATCTGGGGAGCGTTGTGCAATTTCTTCAGCAAGGGCTTGTGCTTTTTGTAAGGGGGTTGCATCTAAATGCGTGACCAAACCAATTTCTTTGGCATAGTTGGCATCAAAAATACGCGCAGTTAAAGTCAGCTCTTTGGCAAGGTCTAGACCGATTAAACCTTTTAAAGAACGGCTTAGCCCCATATCAGGCACTAAGCCCCAACGGCTTTCCATAATCGACATTTGTGTGTCAGGATGCGCGATACGAATATCTGCGGCCAAGGCCAATTGCATCCCTGCACCAAAACAATAGCCTTCAATTGCAGCAATTACAGGTACAGGCAATTGTTGCCAAACGAGAAATGCTTTTTGAAACAGGCTTTGCCCTGGCTTAATTAACTCCCAAGCCGCAAATGCACGGTTTTGTGGATTGTTGAGGTCGGCCAAGTCAATGCCTGCACTAAATACCTTTGCTTCGCCTGTTAAAATTACACAACGTAAGCTGCGGTCTTTTTTAAGTTTTTCGGCAGTCCGCACCAATTCTTTAAGTAGGGCAAAACTCATGGCATTGCGTTTGTCTGGGCGGTTCAGGGAAACTGTGGCGATGCCATTATTTTTTTCGATACGAAGTAAGGTCATGATGTGAGCTCTTGTTTTTACTGGGCAAAGCATAACATGGGCAGCAGTGCGATAAATGACAGCAGAGTCACGGCAAAGCCTTGCGACCTTGCCTTTGATTACGTGACTTTTTTTTGTGAATAGTGCTGGGTGAGTCGTGCTTACAAACTGTATCTTCTCGTTGAGGCGTTCGCGGTGAATGTCACTTTGATGTTGGCTAACTCACCGCATTGTGTTTGGTAAAAATGTGTTCTGCCGCATGTTCAACTTGCTGTATACAGGTTTGTAATTCCTGATAACGGTTTAAGACCTCTTGCACAAACAGATCATCGGCTTTACGACGTTCTTTACGTAAGGTCGAAACAAACTGTTCAAATGAGCCTGTTACTTCTTGCAGGTTCGGTGTGCCAACATAGCGGGTCGCACCATACAGACGATGCAACACATGCTCGAGTTGTGGGAAATCTTCCAGTTCAATCAGCTGTTCAATTTCATGTAATTCTGTGGCAAAGCTATCCACTAGCATTTTCAGTAAATCCACTGCAAGGTCTTCTTTGTTGGCTGCCAGCATTAGGCTTTGTTGCCAATCCAACACCTGTGGATCTAGCGCTTCAATCACAATGGCTTTATCGACTGCAGGTGGCTTATTAAAACTTTGCGTGGTCCAATGGGTTAAAATTTGGATGATTTGTTCAATCTGAATCGGTTTGGTGACATAGTCATCCATACCGACTTTGAGTAATTTTTGCTTTTCATCGGCAAGAGCATGCGCGGTGAGGGCAATAATAGGTAAGCGTTTGTGATTTTCCAAAGTCGATTCTAAAGAACGAATCGCACGGGTGGTATCTACCCCCGACATCACAGGCATTTGAATATCCATAAAGATCAGGTCAAATGGTTGCTGTCCCTGCTCAATGCGTTGCTGCAAAATCCCCAAAGCTTCCTGACCACTTTGCGCTTTGGTAGTGGTCACATTCAGTTCGCCCAACAAGGCTTCGAGTACAATCAGGTTTGGTAGATGGTCATCCACCGCTAAAACGTGCAGGCCTTTACCATCAAATGATGCAGACTCCTGTTCATCAAAACTGTTTTCATTGTTGAGTAAGTCAATTAAGGCTGAACGACTGAGCGGTTGATACAAAGCGCGCGCACGATATTCATTTAACAGACTTGGGTCTAGCGCCATTTGATAGCCATACACTGCCAAGTTACCTTGATAACGGGTACGAATTTCTTTTAATAAAGCTTCGGTGTCGCCACTATGATCAACAATCAACCAAGTATTGTCTTGCAGGTCGGATACATCTTTTAAGCGGCTAAATAAATCTAAAATTGAAGCGGCTTCAATATGTCGCACCGCATAATTTTCAAGATAATGACGCAAGACATTCGCTGTGGCAGGGTGCGCCAAATACGACACCACCTGAATCTCTTTAAAGTTTGGATGCTGCTGTGCATGCGCTTCATCTACCGCAAACAAGGCAGTAAACCAGAAGGTCGAGCCTTTTTCGGTTGGGGCGCGTTCCTGATTGTCTTCAAAGCCAATTTGACCTTGCATCAAATGCACCAACTGTTTGGAAATGGCCAAACCTAAACCTGTACCACCAAATTGACGCGTGACCGAAGTATCACCTTGAGAGAAAGACTCAAACAATTTTTTACGGTCTGTACCGCTTAAGCCAATGCCACTGTCTTGGACGCTAAAGTGAATTAAGCATTGTCCAATATCGTCATGTTCTACCCGCGCCCGTACAATAATTTCACCATCGGGGGTGAATTTAATCGCATTGGAAATTAAATTGGTTAAAATTTGCTTGAAACGTAAAGCATCGCCCAGCACATATTGCGGCACGTTATCGGCAAAATAAAAGGCCATGTTGATGTGTTTTTGCGCAGCCAAAGGCGAGAGCATATCCATCACATCAAAAATGGCTTCTTCTAAATCAAAGGGTGCGGTATCCAGTTCCAGTTTGCCTGCATCAATTTTAGAAAAATCCAATACGTCATTAATGAGTGCTAAAAGATGCGCCGATGATTTACGAATGGTCTGTAAATATAAATTCTGTTCATTGCTAAGATTTTCCTGACGCAATAACAGGTGAATAAAGCCATCAATACTGTTCAGTGGTGTTCTGAGTTCGTGACTGATGTTGGCTAAAAATACCGATTTAGACTGGTTGGCAGAAATCGCTTGGTCACGTGCCTGACGATAAGTGATGTTTTGCACTTCCAAAGTATCGAGGGTGCGGCGCAAGTCATCTTCGGTTTGTTCGGTATGTTCTTTGAGTTCTAAAAAGCTGAAATGCAGGCGTTTTACCACATTGGCAATATCCCGCTGCAATAAGCGTAATTCGCCAGTGCTGTTAATGACCATGTGTTGATCGAGCGTATCGGCATTCAGGCGTTGTAGCTGCATGCGAATTTCATACATGGGTGCAATCCAGCGTCGTGAATAGAAATTCAGACACAGCAATAACAACAACAGGGTCAGCAAGCCTGTGGCAATTAATACAATCATGACCCGATAACGGGCAATTTGTAATGGCTGATTGTCCAGTTCAATCAGCAACCATGCAGGACGGTTGATGTCTTGCTGAATTTGCATGCCATACACATGATTATTTTTATACAGAATTGGGCCAAAAAAATCGGCATTTTTAGGGAATTTGGGCCATTCGGCTTGGTCTTGAAAACCCATGCTTAAACGGCGTGTACCAGAAGCATCAATCAGTGCAGTACGAATCAAGTGCTTTTCGTTCATCATGTTTTGCATAAAAGTACGTGCTTCTTCGTACTTCCACGGAAAGCTAGCCAGTTGATGCAAAGCTGCTTCAGATGGCAACTCAAAACGGGTCAAAATCGCAATTGCCATTTGTCGCTGCTGTGCTTTTGCGGCATTCGAGGTTTCAGATAAAACTAGCATCGTGCCGACGCATGCCAAAACCATAATTGGCACAAAAATAAGTGCAATCAGCTGTCCATAAGCATGATTTAAATGTAAGCGCTTAAATAACTTTTTATTGATATTTGACATGGTTAACGCAGTTTAATCCCTATGTTTGGCAGTTTAGCATGCTTTATTTCTCCTGACTGTGTTTTCATCTGTTTGGTGCGAGTGGTTCAGCTGCATCTCGCAATCAATCGGTGTGCATTTTTTTGCATCCATCCCGCAAAAGACAATCTGAAATTGTGTTCATCTTGCCTAGAATTGTGTAGGCAGTGAGTGATGCATAAATTGTCGGCAGAGTATTGCTGTTTTGATAAAAAGCCTGTGAAAAACGTGCAGGAAGGTGCAAATTTTCATACAATAAGCCCACCTTGATATTGGTGCAGACCATGCTTGATACCCAATCAGATTTCCAAAGTGATGAATTTTTGTTAGATCATTATGTGGGCAAAACCCCATTGGTGCGTTTGCAGCGTTTGGCAAGTCATACGCAGGCAACGGTTTTGGCAAAACTGGAAGGCAATAACCCTGCGGGTTCTGTTAAAGATCGTCCTGCCTACAACATGATTATGCAGGCAGAAAAACGCGGTGAAATTCAACCGGGCGATACTTTAATTGAGGCAACCAGTGGCAATACCGGCATTGCTTTGGCGATGGTTGCAGCTATGCGTGGCTATAAAATGCAGCTGATCATGCCTGACAATATGAGCCAAGAACGTAAAGATGCCATGCGTGCCTATGGTGCAGAATTGATTGAAGTGACCAAAGCACAAGGCATGGAAGGCGCGCGCGATTTGGCTTTGCAAATGCAACGCGAAGGCAAAGGCTTGGTGCTGAACCAATTTGGTAACCCAGATAATGTTGAAGCACATTACCTGACCACAGGGCCTGAAATTTGGCAGCAAACGGGCGGTAAAATTACCCACTTTGTCAGCTCTATGGGCACAACAGGCACCATTATGGGGGTGTCTAAATACTTAAAAGAACAAAATCCAGAGATTCAAATTATTGGTTTACAACCATCAGATGGTTCAAGTATTGCAGGGATTCGCCGTTGGCCTGAAGCATATTTACCAACCATTTTTGACCGTAGTCGTGTTGATCGTATTATTGATATTCCGCAAATTGAAGCGGAAAAAACCATGCGTAAACTGGCGCAAAAAGAAGGCATCAGCGCAGGCACATCAACGGGCGGTGCGGTATGGGCAGCTTTAAAAATTGCCGAAGAAAATCCAGATGCAGTGATTGTTTGTATTGTTTGTGACCGTGGTGATCGTTATTTATCGACAGGTTTGTTCTCTGTTCAAGATACTGAATTGTGATATTCATTTTTCTATCACCCATTGAGTAAGATTTTATGCGTTTACCTGTGCTGATTTTCGATATAGAAACCGTTACCGATTTGAAGTCAGGCGCGCATTTATATCAACTCGATTTACCCGAAGCAGAGCTTGAACAAGCATTAATGAAGTTGCGTCGCCAAGAGGCAGGAACCGATTTTCAGCGTTTGCCTTTGCATGAAATTGTGTGTATTTCAGGCTTGTGGATTGATGAACACGGCATGAAGCTGTTTTCCTTTAGCCGTGAACATGACAGCGAAGCGACAATGCTGAAAAAGTTTTTGTCTATTTTTGATAAGCGTCATCCGACTTTGGTCAGTTGGAACGGTTCGCAGTTTGACTTGCCAGTGATTTTATTCCGCGCCATGTATCACGGGCTGTCTGCACCAAGTTTATTTGATCAGGGCGAGATTGATCAGCAAAAGCGCTATAACAATTATCAAAACCGTTACCATCAGCGTCATGTCGATTTAATGGATGTGATGGCAATGTTTAATGGTCGTCATTTTCAAAAGTTGGATGACATTGCGTATTTGCTAGGTTTTCCGGGTAAACGTGTAGATGCGGGCTATCATGTTCCTGCATTTATGCAACGCGGCGAATGGTCAAGGCTGACGCGTTATTGTGAAGGCGATGTCTTAAATACTTGGTTGATTTATTTGCGTTGGCTACTGCTCAAAGGGCAATTGCTGCTTGAAGAGCATACTTTATGGGTACAGCATACCATTCAATATTTGCATACTCAGCCGCAGCATGCAGACTTTTTAAGCGTGTGGCAGCACAGTTCGCAGCAAACTGAATTTACCCGTACAGATTTTCCTGAACAAAGTGTCACCACGCCTTCAAATGAATCCGTGATGCCTTTTCAATCTTCCCCATCTTCCGATATTTAGACTGATATGAAACATCGCAGTAAAAACCGTACCACGCAGCAGGCTGAATATTGCTTTCAGGTGGAATCGTTGTCACATGAAGGGCGCGGGATTGCACACTACACAGCTCAGTCGGGTCATCCAGCCGAGAAGCAGGGGAAAACAGTTTTTATAGAGGGCGCATTGCCTGGTGAAACAGTACGCGCCAAAATTACGCATAGTAACAAACGCTTAGAAGAAGCCGAGTGTCTAGAAGTGCTGGGTGAGCCTTCGACATTACGGGTTACGCCACAATGTCCACATTATCAGCGTTGCGGTGGTTGTAGCATGCAGCATATTCAGTTGGATGAGCAGATTCATCTCAAACAACAGGTGTTGCAGTCGCATCTGCAACATTTTGCGCAAATTCAGCCTGAAGAATGGTTAGCGCCTTTGCGTTCACAGCGTGAAGATTATCGCCGCAAAGCCCGTGTTGGGGTGCGTTATATTGCCAGTCAAGACAAATTGGTGGTCGGTTTTCGTGAGCGCAATAGCAATAAACTGACCTCAATTGACCGCTGTATGGTGTTGGATCAGGCATTTGGTTCGTTAACACGAATCAAGCAGCTACTCCAAAGTCTAACAGGCAAGGCCCATATTGGTCATATAGAATTGGCAATGGGAGATCAAGAGATTGCTTTGGTGGTAAGGCATACAGAACAACTATCTGCAGCCGATATCAACCAGTTACAGCAGTTTGCGTTACAGAAACACTGGCAATTGTATTTGCAGCCTGAAGGCCCAGACAGTTTGCATCGGGTTGATGATCCGCACGCAGCAATGCGTTTGCATTATCGTTTAGATGATTTTGATGTGAATTTTGGCTTTCATCCCCAAGACTTTACCCAAGTCAATTCTACAATTAATCCACAAATGGTTAAGCTGGCATGTGATTTGCTTAACTTAAAATCAGGTGATCGGGTGCTTGATCTGTTTTGTGGATTAGGCAACTTTTCATTGCCGCTTGCACGTTGTGTAGGTGCAACAGGAAAGGTGGTTGCTGTAGAGGGTTCAGAGCAAATGGTGCAGCGTGGTGCAGAGAATGCACAACGTAATGATTTAGACAATGTTAAGTTTTATTCACAAGATTTAACAAAAGATTTTTCGCATCATTCTTGGGCAAATCAAGGATTTGAGGCATTATTAATTGACCCTCCGCGTTCAGGCGCAGAGGAAGTGATGTATTATGTGCCCAAATTTGGCGCAGATAGAATCGTTTATGTGTCTTGTAATCCAGCCACACTCGCAAGGGATGCAGGTGTATTGGTCAAGCAGGGCTATCAATTGAAAAAAGCAGGCGTGATGGATATGTTTCCGCATACGGGGCATGTCGAATCCATTGCCTTGTTTGAGAAAGAAAAGCAAATAAACGATTTATAATATGAAGTACATAGAGGTAGGAGAAGGGTATGGTCACAGTGCGTGAACAACTTCCTGGACGTTTAAATGAACTGTCTGAGGAAACGACTGTAGAACATGCCGAGCAAGCCCGACAGGATTTAGCAGAATGGCTAGACCGAGTACGCGGGATTTACGATGGGGCGGCACTTGAACAATTAGAACGCGTTGCCAATTACACCCTGAAAAAAGAGCTGGAAACAGACGTCAGTCATCCATCGCATACCTTATATACAGGTATTGAGATGGCGAATATTTTAGCGCACTTGCATGTCGATGAAGACACTTTGTCTGCAGCCATGCTCTATCGTAGCGTGCGTGAAAATGTCATGCAGTTAGATGAAGTGCGTGAAGAATTTGGTGAAGCAGTTTATGGCTTGATCAAAGGCACCTTGTCGATGGGTAAGTTGTCTGAACTGATTGAGAAAAATAAGCGTTTAGAAGACCATTTTAATAATAACCAGCGTGAACATTTAACAGGCATTTATAAAATGCTGATTTCCATGACGGAAGATGTGCGCGTGGTGCTAATTAAACTGGCAGAACGTACCTATTCATTACGTGAGTTGGCAACCGCTTCCAAAGAACGTCAGGAGCGTGTGGCGCGAGAAATTTTAACCATTTACTCGCCATTGGCACACCGTTTAGGCATTGCCCAACTGAAATGGGAACTCGAAGATTTAGCCTTCCGTTATTTGGCGCCAGACCGTTATAAAGAAATTGCGACGTTACTGAATGAAAAGCGTTTGGAGCGTGAAAACTACATTCAAAACGTAATTGAGCAATTGCGTACAGAGCTGGGCAATAATGGTATTCATGCCGAAATTAGCGGGCGGGTGAAACACATTTATTCGATTTATCGAAAAATGAAGAGTAAAAACCTCAGCTTCGATCAGCTCTATGACATTCGTGCTGTACGTGTTTTGGTGAAAACCATTCCAGAGTGTTACCACTCTTTGGGCATCGTACATCAATTGTGGCGGCATATTCCGCACCAGTTTGATGATTACATTACCAATCCAAAAGCCAATGGTTATCGCTCATTGCATACTGCCGTAATTGCAGAAAACAAGTCGCTTGAAGTGCAAATTCGTACCCTAGATATGCACGAGGAAGCCGAGCTTGGGGTATGTTCACACTTTAATTATAAAGAAGGTTCTAAAGCCACAGACCATTCGTTTAATCATCGTTTACATTCTTTGCGTTCTGTTTTGGAGCATTATCAGGAACGTAACGATGCCAGCGCACATAAAGAAGATGATGATTCTGAAAATTTTGAACAAATCCAAGAGTTTGAAGATTTTGAGAAAATTTATGTGTTCAGCCGTGATGGTGATATTAAAGAATTGCCACGTGGCTCAACGGTGCTGGACTTTGCTTATCATGTGCATACCGAAGTCGGCAATAAATGCTATGCCGCACGGGTCAATCAGCGCTATGTGCCGCTCACCTATACTTTAAAAACAGGCGAGCAGGTCGAGATTTTGACCAAAAAAGACCGTGAACCGAACCGTGATTGGTTGGTGAATTCTTTAGGTTATATTAAGACAGCACGTGCGCGCGATAAGCTGCGTCATTGGTTTAGACAGCAAGACCGCAGTAAAAATCTGGAAGTTGGGCGTGAAGTGCTCAATAAAGAATTGTCACGTTTGGCGATTCATCCAAAAAGTATTGATTTAAATGATTATTGCAATCACTTTAACGTCAAAACAGGTGAAGACATTCTGATTGGTTTGGTGAATGGTGATATTAGCCTGCATGCCTTAATTAATCAGGTCAATCGTCACATGCACTTAGATCAGGATGAACCTGAACTGGTGTTGAAGCCAACCTTGAACCCACGTGCCAGCCATACCTTATCGGCACATGGCATTTTGATTGATGGTTTGGATAACGTTGAACTGCATATCGCACAATGCTGTCAGCCTGTGCATGGTGAAGCGATTGCGGGGTATATTACCCTGAACCGTGGTGTGAGTATTCACAAAGTGGCGTGTTCGGACTATGTGCGTATGATTGGCAACGAACCTGAACGCGCGGTAGAAGCCGATTGGGAAATGCAGCCAACCCGTGGTCAAAGCGTACAAATTGTGGTGGAAGCCTATGACCGCCGTGGTTTGCTCAAAGACTTAACCCAAGTGATTTTTGCCGATCAAATTAACATTCGTCAGGTGAATACTATTTCTGAAAGTGATGGTATCGCCAATATGAAATTGTTAATTGAGGTTAAAGGCTTGGCGCAACTTTCTCGTTTGTTGGCACGTTTAGAGCAGCAACCAGGGATTATCAGCGCACGTCGTTTGGTGCAAGGCAGCTAAGCGAGCACGCTTTAAAAAACCAGCATGTTTGCTGGTTTTTTTCTATCGTATTTCAGCCAAAATGGAGAAGGGCGGATGAATAAAAGACCTAAAAAAATTTGTGTGAATGTTAGCCGCATTCAGCAGATTTTTAGTCCCGATCCAAGTGCTGTACGCAGTGAACAGATTCAACAGCAGAAACAGGCTATTTATCGGCATCGGAATCAATTGCTTTCTGGATACTTAGAACACGATATTCAAAACAGCGATATTGAGCGTAACCCACATGGCAAGCCATTTTTGACAGCATTCCCTCAATTGCAGTTTAACCATAGTCATAGCCGTCAGCATTATGCTTTGGTAAGCAGTTTTGAATTGCTCGATGTTGGCGTAGATGTCGAGGACTTAGACCGTAAGGTGCGTTTCGATGCCTTGGCACAACATGCGTTTCATCCCAATGAACTCCAATACTGGCAAGATTTGGAACACGACGCTGATTATTGGTTTCGTGTCTGGACAACTAAAGAAGCAGTGCTGAAAGCATCAGGTTTAGGCATTCGTTTAAGTCTCAATGAGCTGGATACCCGTATGCATCCCAATGCACAGGGCGGTATTTGTCATCATCCACAGATTGGGCATTTTGCCTATCAAAACTTTCGTTTATCAGATTGTATGCTGACTGTAGCGTGGCGAGCAGCACCATCTTGCGCAGGCTTTCAATTTCCACAGATTCATATTATTCAGCATTAACATCGCAACGTCAGCGCAAATATCGCAATGCTAAGGCGCAAAAAAGCCTATCCGAAGATAGGCTTGAATGTTGGTGTTAGCAGAAATGCATTATGGAATTTCTTGCTCTTCACCTTCAAATTCAGGTTTGACTTGAACAATGAAGTCCTGACGGTTCAAACCGCGCCATAAAGCAAAGGCTGTACCAATGTAAATAGATGAATATGTTCCGACAAATACACCCACAAACATCGCAATCGAGAACCATTTCAGACCATCACCGCCCATGAGCATCATTGCGACTACAACCAATAATAGGGTCATAGAGGTGTGAATGGTACGACGTAAGGTTTCTGTCAGTGCAATGTTCACCACTTCAAGCGGTGTCGCACCACGGATTTTACGGAAGTTTTCACGAATACGGTCAGATACAACAATGTTATCGTTGAGTGAGAAGCCAATAATCGCCAATAACGCTGCCAATACAGTCAGATCAAATGGCCATTGCATCATGGCAAAAATACCCAGTGTCACAATAATATCGTGGAACAATGACAGTACCGCACCCATTGCCAGTTTGAATTCAAAGCGAATGGTGACGTATACCAACATCAATAACAGCGCTAAAGCTACAGCGCCCGCAGAACGTACGTACAGCTCATTACCGACTTGACCACCAACCACATCTACCTTTGGCACAGTTGCCGTGTTATTTGGTAGTTGTACCGCAGCAGTAATTGCTTTGGTTAAGTCTTCTGCTTCAACATCTTCTTGCACAGGCATACGTACCATTAGGTCGCGGTCTGAACCAAGCGTTTGTACCACAGGGTCGTTAAAGCCTGCTTTGACCAATGCGTTAGAAACATCGGTGGCTTTTACTGGATTGCTATAGTTGAGTTCTGCAGCAATACCCCCAGTAAAGTCCAAACCTAAGTTTAAACCTTTGGTGGCAATGAAGAAGATACTGGCAACCGTTAATAGAATAGAAAGCAATGCCGCAGGCAAAGCAATCTTCATAAACGGAATCACGCGCTCATTATCAGGGCGGCCATATTTTTTTGAAGGCAGTTGAGTATTCTCAGTCATCAGTGATCTCCTTAAATGCTCAACTTTTTCAAGTTACGTTTTTTGCCGTAGATGATTTGTACAATTGCACGGGTCACTGTAATTGCAGTAAACATCGAGCAGACAATACCAATCATGAGCGTCACAGCAAAGCCTTTGATTGGACCTGTACCAATCGCAAACAGAATGAATGCCACCAAGAATGTGGTTAAGTTCGAGTCGAAAATAGTGTTATACGCTCGGTCATAACCTGCCACAATGGCTTGTTTGGGCGAGGCGCCCCACTTAATTTCCTCTCGTATTCGCTCACAAATCAAGACGTTGGCATCTACCGCCATACCAATGGTGATGACGATACCCGCAATACCCGGCAAGGTGAGTGATGCACCAATCCAAGACATGACGGTTAAAATCATGGCTAAGTTAAACACTAAAGCGAAGTTGGCAATCAGACCAAACAGACGGAAGAACACCACCATCCAGATTGCAACCAAAATGAAGCCAATCTGAGTCGACAATACGCCTTTATCAATGTTTTCTTGACCCAAGCTTGGACCAATCACACGTTCTTCGACAAAGTACATTGGCGCTGCCAAGGCACCTGCACGAAGCATTAAGGCCAATTCAGAGGCTTCTTGTGGAGAATCTAGACCTGTAATACGGAACTGTGAACCCAATACTGCCTGAATGGTTGCAGCATTAATGACTACAGATTCTGTGTATGGAGTACGTACTTCAGTTTGTGTGCCATTTTCATCGGTCACATAGCTAATACGTTGTTTGTTCTCAATAAACAATACCGCCATACGTTTACCCACAGCATTACGCGTCGCATCTGCCATGAGCTTACCACCCGCAGCATCTAGGGTAATGTTAACTTCTGCACCGCCTGTATCTTGGCTAAAGCCACTTGACGCATTTTGAACGCGTTCACCCGTTAAAATACGGCTGCGGTTCAATAATAATTGGCGACCACTGTCTAACGATTCAAAGGCAAACGCTTCTGTGCCAGGTGGTACTGTACCTGTAGTCTGACCTGTGTACGGATCAATATATTGATCATTTAAGTCAGACACCAAACGGAATTCGAGGTTCGCAGTACGACCGAGTACACGCTTCGCTTCAGCAGTATCTTGTACGCCTGGCAATTCCACTACAATACGGTTGCTACCTTGAGTTTGTACCAAAGCTTCAGCCACACCTAACTCGTTAATACGGTTACGTAAAGTAGTTAAGTTCTGATTGACCGCATACGACTGAATTTCCTGTTTACGGACATCGGTATAGTTCAGACGTAAGCTAGAGCCTTCTGTGGTGGCTACAGCTTGCTGTGTGTATTCATTGCCGTTACGACGCAAGAAATCCATCACTGCATCACGGTCTGCATTATTGGCAAACTGTAGGGTGATGGTGTTGTTATTCAGCGAAAGGCTATTAAATTTCAGCTTGTTGTCACGCAATTGACGGCGTAAATCGGTGGCTGAAGTTTCCATACGCTGGCTGATGGCCTTGTCCATATCCACTTCTAATAAGAAGTGCACACCACCACGTAAGTCCAGACCGAGTTTCATTGGTTTTGCACCAATTTTTTGTAGCCATTCTGGTGTGGTTGGCGCAAGGTTCAGCGCCACGACATAGTCATCACCTAAACCGCGACGTAAAGCTTCTTTGGCTTTGAGTTGGGCTTCTGAGGTGTCTAAACGCAACAATGCAGCATTGTTGGTAAAGCTGTTGTCATGACTGGCAATATTTTCTGATTGTAAAATTTGCTCTGCTTTTTGTATGATGCTTTGATCAATTTGGGTACCAGCTTTGGCACCTGAAATTTGAACAGCAGGTTCATCTGGATACAAGCTAGGCAGGGCATATAATGTACTCACCACAAGAACAACGAGGATGAGCAGATATTTCCATGCTGGGTAACGCATTTATTTTCTTCTTAAAATGAAAAAGTCGTGCGTGAGCACGACTCTTTTTGATTAGAGGTTGTTTAATGTGCCTTCAGGAAGAACTGAAATGACACTCGCGCGTTGTACTTTTACTTCTACACCACGGTTCAGCTCTACCACTGCAAAATCACCTTCAATTTTCGTGATTTTACCCATAAGACCACCTGCGAATACCACTTCACTGCCTACGCCCAAGCTTTCAATCAGTGTACGATGCTCTTTGGCACGCTTTGATTGTGGACGCCAAATCAGGAAGTAGAAAATTGCAATGAAGACTGCAATCATTAAAAGGTTAGCCACAAGGCTTGGTTGTTGTGCAGCTTCACCTGCTGCGTGAGCGGTCGAAATAAAAAGGCTCATTTCATTTTCCTAAACTAAAAACTGGCGATCAGTGATCTGATAATAAATTGGGTTTGTTCTGCAATTTACCTTGTCTTTTTACTCAGCGCAAATACTGAAAAGACTAATCTTCAGGACAAGGCGGTACTTCTAGGCCACGACGGGCATAAAAGTCCTGTACAAATTCATCGAAAGTGCCGTTATCTAAGGCATTGCGAATATCTTGGGTAAAGCGTTGGTAATAACGTAAGTTATGAATAGTGCCCAACATTGACCCCAACATTTCGCCACATTTTTCTAAATGAAACAAATAAGCGCGGGTAAAGTTCTTGCAAGTATAGCAATCACAATGCGGATCGAGCGGGCTTTGGTCATGACGATACTTACTGTTACGAATACGCACCAAGCCATCGGTTACAAAGTAATGACCATTGCGCGCATTACGGGTTGGCATCACGCAGTCGAACATATCGACGCCACGACGAATTGCTTCCACAATATCTTCTGGCTTGCCGACGCCCATCAAATAACGTGGTTTATCTTCTGGCATTTTAGCTGGCAAATAATCCAGTACTTTGATCATTTCTTCTTTCGGTTCACCCACCGAAAGACCGCCAATGGCATAACCATCAAAACCAATTTCAAGTAAGCCGTTTAAAGATTCAACACGTAAATCTTCGTACATACCGCCTTGAATAATCCCGAACAGCGCGTTGCTGTTTTGTAGTTCATCATGGTGATGTGTTTTACAGCGTTTTGCCCAGCGTAAAGACAATTGCAAAGATTTTTGTGCTTCTTCATGCGTTGCAGGATAAGGCGTACATTCGTCAAAAATCATCACGATGTCAGAGTTCAAAGTTTTTTGAATTTCCATCGAGATTTCAGGCGAAAGAAAAACCTTTGAGCCATCAATAGGCGAACGGAAGGTCACACCTTCTTCTTTAATTTTACGCATTGCGCCTAAGCTAAACACCTGAAAGCCACCAGAGTCAGTCAAAATAGGCTTATCCCATTTGATGAATTCATGTAGACCGCCGTGTTGCTGAATCACTTCTAGCCCTGGACGCAAATATAAATGAAAGGTATTGCCTAAAATAACCTGTGCCTGAATTTCTTCAATATCGCGTGGCAGCATGCCTTTGACTGTGCCATACGTCCCCACAGGCATAAACACAGGGGTTTCTACCACACCATGAGCAAGTGTTAAACGACCACGACGGGCGCGCCCCGACTGACCTAATTTCTCAAACTTCATATATGTTCCAAATCAAGGCGAAAAAACAGTTCGCTGATTGTTCATGCTAAAAGTGCACTATTTTCCTAGATTCTGCACGGAATTGCCAGTTGAGATACGTTTTCCTTGGTAAAAATTGCGAGTAAATATTTTGTTTAAATCCACTGCGTTTACATGGCGTAAAATTGCTGAATACGTTGGGTAATTTCTTCTTTATGTAAGGCAAACTCCCCTTGTTCATGGTTGTCGATTGCAGCAACGTGCTGAATTAAACGCTGAATATATAAATTACTGTCAATAAAACTCGGTTCTAATGTGAGCAAATAGGCTTCATGTGCAATGCTCAAATAATCATACGGTTCCACTTCTAAAAGTTGTGCCAGATCAATCAGCAAGTCTTTATCCACTTGTTGTAGTTTGAGCTTGGGTTGTGCGGTGGATTGTTCCATCGTGGTTTGAGGCGCTTTGTTGTGCAGGAATTCATCGAGCAAAGCACTTGGAGCGTTTAGAAATTGCGCTGAGTGGATTTCTACATCGACCTGTTTGGGCACATGAATAAAAAACAGAATTTGGCTTAAATCTAAGCCATAAGCGCCCGATAAAGATTGTTTAGCCTGCTGAAATATATCCAGTAAAAGTTCAAGATGGTTGTATTGCAGCGTGTCATTGGAATTCAGCAGAGGATTGCCATAGATATGTCGCTGTTTAAAATAATCTGCAAAAATATTTTTAAATTGATGCAGACCGCTAGAATTGTTGGCTTGAGTGCGATAACGCCATTTTTCTATATTCCATTTATTTACTTCAGATAAATATTGTGCTTCATCTTCCTGTTCATTAAACAGGCTGCGTTGGCTTGAAACAGCTAAATAATCGACCCCAAGATATTCATTAAAGACCAGTACACAGGCATAAATTTGGTCTTGTTCATATTGCTCATAGAGTTGGAAAAACTCTTGAATGAGGGGTTTTTCAGGTTCTGAATATGTTCTAACATTTTATCGGCTTACTTTTTATTTTGGGATTTATGTTTTGAGCAATTGTTGTTTATATTTTGCTCAACCTCATGATTGTGTCAAAGCTGAGAAAAATGTCAATAAGACAAAACAAATTGTAGTCAAAGCTCACTTAAGTTGTTAAATTGTAATTAAAATCAATTCATAGAGGTGGGCTATGAGTGAATTAAACAGTGCACTAAAAGAAGACCAATTCTATAAAACACTTTTGGAAACCACGAATGCAATTCCGTGGCAGATTAACTGGAAAACCAAAGCTTTTAGCTATATTGGCCCACAAATTGAGTCTTTACTGGGTTGGACGCAAGACAGCTGGAAAACTGCACAAGATTGGATTGATCGGATGCATCCTGAAGATCGGGACAAGACCGTGAATATGTGTGTGAGTCTGTCCGATCAAGGCACAGACCACGAAGCGGATTATCGTGCCTTAACCGCTACAGGAGATTATGTCTGGATTCGTGATGTGGTGCATGTGATTCGTGAAAATAACGAAACTGTGGCGATTATTGGGTTTATGTTTGATATTTCTGCGCGTAAACAAATGGAGTTGGAACTCGAAGCGTTGAGTCGCAAAAATCTGGCTTTGAGCTTACAAGACCCGCTGACCTTGGTTGCCAATCGAAAGGCGCTCAGTGAGCGTATAGAAAATGAATTTAAACGTGCTGTGCGTCATCAACATGCATTGTCTCTCTTGTTTATCGACATCGACCATTTCAAGCCTTATAACGACAATTATGGACATTTACAGGGTGATCATTGTTTGATTAGTGTGGCGCAGTTGCTTAAACAACACTTTGCTCGTGCATCTGACTTTGTGGCTCGCTTTGGTGGCGAAGAGTTTGTGGTGCTGTTGCCTGAAACACCATTGGCAGATGCTGTACAACTTGCTGAAAACTTTAGACAGGCAGTATATGCGCTGGAAATTCCACATACCAAGACAGGGGAGACGACCCAAGTTACTGTGAGTATTGGTGTAAATAGCTATCACCAAAATCAGCAGTATCACAATGTGGTCGATTTTCTGCATTCAGCCGATGAATTGTTGTATTTGGCAAAAAACAAAGGACGTAATCAGGTGCAGTATCTGACACAGTCTTGTGTTTAGTCGAAATCTGAAAAAACAGCAAGCTTCGTGCTTGCTGTTTTTATAAATAATTTCAAAGGAGCGGCTTAGAATTAAATGGCTTAAAAGTTTGGACGATAATCAAAACTTTGTGCTGCACTGTTGTCCCGAAAGGCGCGCACAGGTTTTTTCGCTGTGGTTGCAGTGTTAATCATGTTGTTAGGAAAGACCTGAATATAGTTATTAAATAACTCGACATTGCGGTTATAAATAGTAATCGCAGCACCGACATTTTCGTTCTGCTCATCAATTTCATGCATCATTTTTAAATACAGTTGGTCGGCTTTGAGTTCAGGGTAATTTTCGACCACCACATTTAAGCTGCGCATCAATTCTTTGCTCAAGGCTTCAACACGTTGTAATTGGCTGACATCGGCATTGTTGATGTTTAGGTTCATAATATTTTGGCGCAGTTCAGTCACTTTTTCTAAAGTGCCTTTTTCCATACCTGCATATTGTTCGACCACTGGCGCAAGTTCTTCAAGCGTTTTTAACTTCTGTCGTTCAAAACTGGTCACATCTGCCCAAGCGCGGATGGTGGCGTTGTGGTGGCGTACGATGTTGTTACGAATCATGATGCCCAGCATCACCAAGACGATGACAACCAAAAGAAAAATTGCGATACCCATGTTTTGCCCCAAGACGATTTTCTTAGTCCAGAAAATCAATCAAATCTGTCTGTAATTGTTCTAAATAAGGTAATTTAAAAGTGCGTAAGTGTCCACGCAATGCGGAAATATCTTGAATATTTTTTGCTTTACTGGAAATTTCAAACAAGTTGCGATTACCTAAAAAACAGAGCGTGTTCCGCTCAGGGTGAAATAACAAATCACCTTGCTGATGCTGAAAAAAATCATCCAGTTTTAACACCATTGCAGGGCTGAGCGTACGCGCCAGTTGAATTGCATCACTGCCAAAAAAGTTGAGTTTTTGATTCAGGCGAATGTCACTGGTATGCCACGGCACATGATAAGGCGCACCAAAGGTTTTATTGTTTGAGGTAACGGCTAAACCTTGTAGCTGCACATCAAAGACAAATACGCCCGATAAATGCCGCACCACTTCACGCACTTTATAGTCATTGCCATTTTGATCTTTAATGCGGGTTTCACTGACATAGCGATATTCAAAGACCAAAACCTGATGTTGCTTGCCTTGTTGATCTTGCCAAACAGTACTGGCGTAACGGCGAATTTCATTGGACAGATTCCCCAAATTAAACAAGGGAAACAGACTTTTTAAATGAGCAATCAAATAAACGGGTTGTAGGGTTTGGGCAAGATGTTGCGGTGGTTGCTGCCATGCTAGTTGATAGCGCTGTGCAATGCTTTCTTGTTCTAAAAAAGTGATGACTTCTTCAATGGGGTCGTCTTGTTCATAGGTAATAAATGCCCAGAAGATACAGCCTAACCCAATCAGCAAGCAGAATTGCAGCCAAATATTACTCGGTTGAATCAAGAGCAATAAACAGAACAACACACCTATAATGCCAAGCAAAACAGGCAAAACATTTTCAAACTTGAGGGTGATGTCATCTTGCCAAGGGTGCAAGCCATCCAAAATATCTTGATGGCTTTGTGCTTTTTTTCCAATATCCCATAACCGCGCGATATTACGAAATACCCGTTGATTCTTCTTGCGTCGAATATGAATGGAGTGTTGCACGGTATCGAGCGGCATGGCGGTTTCTTTTACAGTTTGAAAATTAAGTCTGAGCTTGATCAATCAGCATGGCATCGCCATAACTAAAGAAACGATAGCGTTCAGCCACAGCATGTTGATAAGCCTGCATGACATTTTCACGGCTTGAAAGCGCAGATACCAACATTAATAAGGTGGATTCAGGCAAGTGGAAATTGGTAATCAAACGATCCACCACTTTAAACTGATAACCTGGGTAAATAAAAATTTGCGTATCACCCGACCAAGCCGCAAGTTCGCCTGAATGGGCTTGAGCTGCACTTTCCACGGCACGGGTGGCAGTTGTGCCCACTGAAATAACTTTGTTGCCTCGTGCTTTGGTTTCACGAATCAGCGCTACGGCAGCTTCAGAAACTTCACACCATTCACTGTGCATGATGTGATTGGCAATATCATCGGTACGTACAGGCTGGAATGTACCTGCGCCCACGTGCAAGGTCACAAAGGTTTTTTGAATGCCTTTATCTGCTAGCTGTTGCAGTAAGGCTTCATCAAAGTGCAAGCTGGCAGTGGGTGCGGCAACACTAGCGAGTTTTGTTGGGTCGTTAAATACGGTTTGATAACGCTCGGTATCAATCGCTTCTGCTTCGCGGTTAAAGTAGGGTGGAATCGGCAACTGACCGTAGGCATCCAATACGTCTAAAATAGGCTGCGAAAACTCGACAATAAATAAGTTTTCATGGCGACCTTGTACGGTCACTTTTACAGCATCAGGCCCAATAAACAGTTCTGCACCTGCTTTTGGTGAGTTGCTGGCTTTAATATGGCAATGGGCAATAAATTGATCTTGCAGACGTTCTACCAAGACTTCCACTGCACCGCCTGTGGCACGTTTACCTTTAAGACGCGCTTTCATGACTTTGGTATCGTTAAGTACCAGTAAATCGCCCGCTTCGAGTAAATTCAGTAAGTCGGTAAATTGATGGTCATGATACTGACCTTGAGCATCAAGATGCAGCAGACGAGAGGCGCTACGACTTGCTAGTGGGTAACGAGCAATGAGTTCATCGGGGAGATTAAAATTAAAGTCAGAAAGCTGCATGATAAAAACAAGTTAGAACACTGGGAAAACTGCGCCTAGTATATGCTTTTTTAGGTTTTATGGATGAAATTGGTCGATTATAAATCAAAAAAATGACAGCTGATTTAATTTTAAACAATTGCAAAAAACTTGCGTTGACAAGCTGTCAAAAAAGTTTATTATACCCATCAACACCTACCCGAGGTGGTGAAATTGGTAGACGCGGCGGACTCAAAATCCGCTGTCAGAGATGACGTGTCGGTTCGAGTCCGACCCTCGGGACCATATAAAGGAAAAGCCCTCAAGCATATTAAGACTTGGGGGCTTTTTTTATTGTCTGAACTTTATCCAATGATTTGAATATCCTTAAGTTTTTATATGAAGATTGTCGTTTGCTTCAATTTAACTTTTGGGACTCATGGATAAGAATGGGTATACAGAATAAGAAATAAAGATATATGTGAAGATATAGCTCACCTATTCAGTCTTTATCAATTTACTGCCAACAAAAAACCAGTGCTTTCACACTGGTTTTTTGTAGAACAGGCACTGAATCGTATCAGTGCGATGTCATCGCATTAAATAGTTTCAAGAGCAGCATTGAATGTTGCGCTTGGACGCATTACTGCATTCACTTTAGCTTGATCTACTGCGTAGTAACCACCGATATCAACCGATTTACCTTGTACTTCCGCAAGTTCAGCAACAATTTTGTCTTCGTTTGCAGCTAAAGCTTGTGCAAGTGGTGCAAACTTCGCTTTCAACTCAGCATCTTCGTCTTGAGCAGCAAGTGCTTCTGCCCAGAATTTTGCCAAGTAGAAGTGGCTGCCACGGTTGTCCAGTTCGCCAGTACGACGTGATGGAGACTTGTCGTTATCAAGTAATTTGCTGGTCGCTTGATCAAGAGTTGATGCAAGTAATTTCGCACGAGTATTATCTTCTTTAATACCCATTTCTTCTAAAGAAGCAGCAAGCGCAAGGAACTCACCTAATGAATCCCAACGTAAGTGGTTTTCTTCAACAAGTTGTTGTACGTGTTTAGGCGCAGAACCACCCGCACCAGTTTCGTACATACCACCACCCGCCATTAACGGAACGATAGATAACATTTTCGCAGAAGTACCAAGCTCCATAATTGGGAACAAGTCAGTGAGGTAGTCACGTAAGATGTTACCTGTTACAGAAATGGTGTCTAAACCACGCGCAACACGCTCAAGTGTATAACGCATCGCACGAACTTGTGACATGATTTGAATATCTAAACCAGTTGTGTCGTGATCTTTTAAGTATTTTTGAACTTTCTTGATCACTTCGTTTTCGTGTGGACGGTACGGGTCTAACCAGAAAATTGCTGGCATACCAGAGTTACGTGCACGTGTTACTGCAAGTTTAACCCAGTCGCGAATAGGTGCATCTTTCACCTGACACATACGCCAGATGTCGCCTTCTTCTACGTTTTGAGTCATCAACACTTCACCAGTGTCAATATCAGTGATGTTTGCAACACCTGCAGCAGGAACTTCAAAAGTCTTGTCGTGTGAGCCGTATTCTTCAGCTTTTTGCGCCATCAAACCTACGTTTGGTACAGTACCCATCGTACGTGGGTCGAAGTTACCATTCCACTTACAGAAATTGATCATTTCTTGGTAAATACGCGCGAAAGTAGATTCAGGCATTACTGCTTTACAGTCGTAAGGTTTACCGTCAGCACCCCACATTTTACCGCCACCACGAATCATTGCAGGCATAGAAGCATCTACAATTACGTCGTTTGGAGAGTGGAAGTTGGTGATGCCTTTTGCAGAATCCACCATTGCAAGTGCAGGGCGGTGTTCTTGGCATGCGTGTAAATCTTCGATGATTTCTTCACGTAAAGAAGTTGGTAAGGTTTCGATCTTTTCATAAAGACCTGCCATACCGTTGTTGACGTTAATGCCAAGTTCTTCAAACAATTTACCGTGTTTTTCAAACGCTTCTTTATAGTAAATTTTCACACAGTGACCGAATACAATCGGGTGTGAAACTTTCATCATGGTCGCTTTTACGTGTAAAGAGAACAAAATGCCTGCTTCTTTACAATCATCCAATTCTTTTTCATAGAAGTCGCAAAGCGCTTTCTTGCTCATGAACATAGAATCGATGATTTCGCCATCAAGTAACGCTACTTTTTCTTTCAATACAATGGTTTCACCAGAATGAGTGATGAGTTCCATTTTTACGTTACGTGCGCGGTCAAGCGTCATTGATTTTTCGCCATGGTAGAAGTCACCTTCATCCATGTGTGAAACGTGAGTTTGTGACCATTGCTTCCATTCACCCATAGAGTGAGGGTGTTTTTTTGCATAGTTTTTCACTGCAGCAGGTGCACGACGGTCAGAGTTACCTTCACGTAATACAGGGTTTACTGCTGAACCTAAGCATTTACCAAAACGAGCGAGTAAAGCTTTCTCTTCTTCAGTATCCGCATTTTCAGGATAGTCAGGAATTGCATAGCCTTTTGCTTGTAATTCCTTGATACATGCAATTAACTGAGCAACTGAAGCACTGATGTTCGGAAGTTTGATGATATTGGTATCTGGATCTTGCGTGAGACGTCCAAGCTCTGCGAGGTTGTCGGCTACCTTCTGTTCTTCGCTTAGGTATTCCGAGAATTCAGAGAGTACGCGTGCTGCGACAGAGATATCACTCTTGACAATCTCGATGCCAGCAGGCTTAGTAAAGGTCTCAATGATCGGCAGTAGAGAGTAGGTCGCCAACAATGGCGCCTCATCGGTCAGTGTATAAATGATTTTTGACTTTCCACCAGCCATATATAGCCCCTTGCTTTGATTGAGTTTTTTAGGAGCGAGATAATGACTCAGCCCCTGCGAACCGATTTGCCTAATTTAACCTTGAGAGTATCGACTCTCTATGCATTTCAGTCAACGTAATTACAGTGATGACGCCATTTCGCTACGAAATGATGTGTCGCATTTGTGCGAATCAAGACACGGTTTAATGTAAAAACGAGCCTATTTAAACCTAAAAATCGCCTTGAGTATTTAGTGTTGAAATACTAATCAAATCGTATGATGAAGATATGACATCAAAAATATATGTATATTTTATTATAAATTAACCAGTTGAGGGTTCGACTTAAGTCGTATGTTTGATAAATAATCGATGAAAATGATACGTAGATATATTTAGTTTATTTATTTTGTAAATTTATCAATATTTTACATTATTTTTTTACAGTATGAGGTAATGTAAATTCTTGTATAGAAGTTTAGATTTTCTTTAAAAACGGCTGCAAATCTACAGATAAAAAGCCTGATTGATATTTTAAAAGTTTAGATCTATTTTTATGGTCTAAATTTTACAAAAATCGGCGTATTTTTTTGCTGCTTTGAAGCAGTTCGATTCCTCTGAAAGCGTGGTTCATCATGATCTCAACTCTTATTCATACATAGATGAAAAAAAAGCATGAAAGAAGAGGCAGCGATTTGTTGCACAGTTTTTAAATTGTTTTGAAAGCTTATGTTTTGTGTTAAAGTTTGTAGGTTAACTCTGAATTCAATGGACGAATTTTGAAGAGAAAATAATTCATAACGTGTCAAACTTTAATTAACGAGGCAAAAATGAAAATACAGTTGCTTGAAATTGGTCCCGAAACGGAGCAACTCAGTGCTTGCACACTCTCGTTATTATTGGGCGTACATACGCCAACTAACCAAATTGATGGTTTTTTGAAGCTTGCCCGTCAAATGTTGCAGGTTGAGCATGCTATTTTAACCTTTCGCAATGAACCTTATATTTGGTATTCCAGTCACGAAACTTTTAAAGCTTTTCATTCCAATCCAAATGCACAGCTAGGTGCATTCTTTCAGGGTCAGCAATTGATTGAACCCAAGCATCCGCAATATGCTAACTTTGTGCAGCATATTGCAAGTTTGGGTATAGAGGCTGAACGCTTAATTGCCTTGGACTTGCTTAAAACCGATGGTGAATCGATTGGTCAGCTGTTGTTGTTTGATCATCATCATGAAGAATTCAGTTTGGGCGCAGTACCTACGGTTGCCGAGTTCGCAGCAGGTTTGGTGCGTTATACTGAATTAAAAGTTGATTATGTCGGGTTAAAAGAACTGTATGAGCAGCAGTCGGCTTTAAATTTTAGTAAAACTAAGTTTTTCCAGATTATTGCACATGACCTGCGTGCACCCTTTCATGGTTTATTGGGTTTTTCTGAAGTTTTGGCGCAAGAGCGTGAAACTTTGGATGATTCGAGTATTCAAAATATTGCGGACTATTTATTCGATACCGCGCAATCGACCTACAATTTATTGGAAAGTCTGTTGAATTGGGCAATGGCTGAGGGCGGACGGTTTGTCTACCATCCAATCAATTTTGAGTTGAAGCAATCGACTAAAATTGTCTGTGATGTTTTAAGAAGTCTAGCCATTAAAAAGAATATTGAGCTAATTGATCAGGTGGATGAAGGCATAAAAGTCTATGCAGACATCAACATGATTACCTCGGTGATTCAAAATTTGGTGTCGAATGCGCTGAAATTTACCTTTACCGATGGCACAGGCAAAGTCATTTTACGTGCAGAGCAAACAGAAACCAGTGTGGATATTTATATTCAAGATACGGGTTTGGGCATGACTGCACAACAACTCGAAACGCTGTTCGAGCCTAAACTTACTGTTAGTTTTAAAGGCACTGCAGGTGAAAAGGGTATTGGTTTAGGTTTGGTGTTGTGTAAGCGTTTTGTCGATTTGAACCACGGGCAAATTGTGGTGGAATCGAAAGAAGGTGTGGGAACGACTTTTAAAGTCAGTTTGCCAATTGCGACCAGTAGCCATCAAGTATTAAGTAAAGAAGCGTTATTATCTGAGAAAACTTAATTTCAAAGTTTATATACAAAGCAAGCAAAAGCCTGTGGATGTTTAAAATCATCCACAGGCTTTTTTTATCGTGATCAATTTAGATCAACTCTTGCATTATTGAATGTTTTGAATCGGACTACCACCCAACGCTTGCAATAAAGTCACATAGGCGTTGTATTGGTTTTGCTTGGTCTGCAATAAACTTAAACGTGCATTGCGGGTGGTTTCTTGTGCATCTAGCAGGTTTTTTAAGGCAATCGCACCATGCCGATAACGCACCTCAGTTAAGCGTTCAGTTTTCTCTGCCAGTGCTAAATTGCGGCTTTGCAGCGCGACTTGTTGATTCAGCGCGGTTCGTGCTGACAGTGCATTTTCGACATCGGCAAAGGCTTTATATAAAGTTTGTCGATATTGCACAATGGCTTTTTCATATTCCAAAGCATTCACTTTTAGATCGCGCTGCATATCATTCCATTGCAAAAATGGCAGGGTTAAACCTGCACCTAAAGTGGCAATTGGGTTTTTTAGGGCATCGCTTAAAGAGGTATGCGCGCCTGTACCGACACCTGTACTGAGTGTGCCTGTAAGACTGATGGATGGGTAATAACTGGCTCGATTGGCATCTTTATTGGCCAAGGCTTTACGTAAACGTAATTCGGCTGCACGTAAGTCGGGACGACGTGACAGCAGTTCTGCAGGTAAGCCAGCAGTAATATTCGGTAAACGAACAGCGGCTAAACTCTGTGGTTCATTGATATTCAACATTTGCACAGGTTGATGCAGTAAAACTGCCAAGGCGGTGCGTGTTTCAACTTTTTGCTGTGCAATTTGACTCAAGGTTGATTTTTGACTTTGCAGGGCTTGTTCGGCTTGGTTTAAATCCAATCCTGAAACTGCACCCGCGCGATATTGCGCACTGACCAATTGATACGTTTTTTGCGTACTGGCAAGGTTTTGTTGTGCGACAACATAGCGTTCATTTAAATAACCCAATTGCCAATATAAATTGGCAGTGGTTGCAATCAGGCTTTGTGCGGTGGCTTGTAAGTCTTGTTCGGTGGCTAAGGCTTCCCAACGTGCAGCTTCAGTCTGATTGGCAAGTTTACCGAATAAGTCCAATTCATAGCTCAGTCCGGGATAATTCAGCGAAATCCCACGCGCTGTATCACCATTGCCCTCTAAACTAAATTGATGCCCTGTAGAAATACCTGCATTGCCAATCCGGACACCTTGCTGACTTTGGCTTTGTTTGGCTTGTAATCTGGCTTGTTGTAAATTCAGTCCTGCAACCGCGAGGTCACTGTTACGCGCCAAGGCTTGTTCAACCAATTGATTTAAAGCAGCATCGTGAAAGAGTGTCCACCAACGGTCTGTATTTAGTTGTGCAAGGACTTGCTGGCTTTTTTGCTGCTGCTCAAACTGTTGAGGAATATTTACAGCAGGTGCCTGATAAGGTGTTTTGACTACGGCTGCACAACCCACTAAGCTGCTGCCAAGAAAAAGCGCAGTGACGAGTTGGCTGAATTGTCGTGACTTCTGGTTAAATCGCATCATCATTCCTTACTCTAATTCCTTATTCTCTAGATAGCGCATCGACAGGGTTCAGTTGGGCAGCATTACGTGCAGGAATAAAACCGAACACAATTCCAATCAGGCTTGAACAGACAAAAGCGGCTACAATCGAGGTGGTGGAGTACGCCATTTGAAAGGTTCCACCTGCCACATGATTAATCAATTGCCCAATTCCGAGTGCGAGCAAGACGCCAAGTACACCGCCTAAAATACACACTAAAATGGCTTCAATTAAAAATTGCTGCAAAATATCGCTTTGTCGTGCGCCGACTGCCATGCGTACCCCAATTTCTTGGGTGCGTTCTGTGACAGAGACCAACATGATGTTCATTACGCCAATTCCACCGACCACCAGTGAAATCACTGCAATAGCAGAAACCAGTAAGGTCATGGTGGCGGTAGTTTGTTGGATGGTTTCACGGATACTGTCGGCATTTTGAGTAAATACATCCTGCGCACCATGACGCTGTGCCAACAGACTTAGGATGGCATTTTCTGCTGCAGCACTTGGATATTCATCTTTGACTCGTACAATAATGCTGCGCACATGGCTTTGGCCAAGCATGCGGCTCATTACCGTAGAGTAGGGCAAATACACATTTAAGCTGTCGGCATTGCCCATCATGCTTTTTTGTTCTTCGACCACGCCAATAATACGGCTGGGTACGCTGCCCAATAAAATTACTTGCCCGACAGGGTTGCTGCCATCACTAAAAAATGTATTTTTGGTGTTGTGATCAATCACCACATCTTGCGCTTGTTCCAGCACGCTGTGTTTGTCAAAAGGCTGACCCGACTGGAAGTTCATGCCGCGCACATAGAAAAAGTCTTCGCTCACACCATTGACTGTGGCAGAAGCCTCGGTGTCTTTAAAACGTACTGTGACGTTGCTATTGACCGATGGGCTGACCCCATCCACATAAGGTTGTTCTGCCAAAGCATCGGCATCGGCAGGAATTAGGGTTTTAAGCTGAGATGAGCGCGAGGTATCACCAAAACCACGCCCTTGAAACACGGTGATGGTATTGGTGCCTAAACTGCTGATGTTTTCTAAAATTTGTTTCTGTGAACCATTGCCCAGTGCCACAACAGATACAACCGAAGCGATCCCGATAATAATCCCGAGCATGGTTAAAAAGGTGCGCATGCGATGTGCATTCATCGCCAGTAGCGCCATGCGGAAGGCTTCACCTAAACGATCAAATACAGAGCGCCAAGCTGAAGTTCTTTTTTGTGGCGGATGTTGCAAGGTTTGTTGAGTAATATCATCCTGATCGGCAGGTGTGTTGGGCTGATCAGAAATAATAAGCCCATCACTGATTTCAATAATCCGTGTGGCATTTTTAGCGACATTATGGTCATGTGTGACCAAGATGATGTTGTGACCTTTGGCATTCAGCTCACGCAAAATCCGCATCACTTCAATACCGCTATTCTTGTCGAGTGCACCTGTGGGTTCATCGGCAAGAATCACATCGCCACCATTCATCAAGGCACGTGCAATGGATACACGTTGTTGTTGCCCACCTGAAAGCTGACTTGGGCGGTTTTGGGTTTTATCGGCTAGACCTAAATCACTGAGCAGCGCAGTTGCGCGAGTTTGTCGTTCTTCAACATCGGCACCTGCATAAATTGCAGGCACTTCGACGTTGCCCGCAGCGCTTAAATCACCCAATAAGTGATAGCGCTGGAAAATAAAACCAAAATATTCACGACGTAGCTGTGCCAGTTCATCGGCTTCAAGTTGTCGGGTTTCACGTCCTTTGACTTTATAGCTGCCAGTGGTGGGTTGATCCAGACAGCCCAAAATATTCATGAGAGTGGATTTCCCCGAACCCGACTGACCTACAATGGCAACCAATTCACCTGGGTAGATCTTCAGGTCAATGCCTTTGAGAATCTGCACTGTAGATTCACCCGCAAGGAATTCACGGGTCAGATTGGTGACCTCTAACAGAGGTTGTGACTGACTCATCTTACATTCTCACTGATGGGCCAACACGACCACCACGCTTCGCCGCATCGTTTGAGGTATCGGAGCCATCGGCAATAATGACTTGATCGCCCAGTTTTAAGCCACGAATGACTTGTACTGTTGCACGGTTATTTAAGCCAAGCAATACCGATTGAGGTCGAGCTGAGCCATCGGCTTGCAGTACACGTACCATGCCTAAAGAGGCTTTACCTTGATCAATCAAGGCTTTTTCATTGGCAGTCAATTCCAAACGGGCAGGGCGTTTGGCAGAACTGGCATCGGTATTGTCGCGCTCAGCACGTGCGTTGCTGTCAGAATTATTGCTGTTGCCACGACTGCGTGAACGGTTTGCACCTTGCACCGCAGCAGCAGGAATGGTCAGCACATTGCGCGCTTCTGCCAAAACAATGGACACTTGTGCGGTCATATTGATGCGTAGCTTGCCGTCTTCATTTGGTACGTCAAATAAAGCGTTGTAGTACACGGCAGAACTTGAAGATGATGAGGTGTTGTTATTGCTTTCGGTATTGATGGATTTGGGTGCAGGTTCTACCTGACGTAAAGTAGCATAATGTTTTTTCTCACTGTTGCCCAAGGTGGTGAAATAGACCGTTTGTCCCTCTTCGACCTTCATTACATCCGCTTCAGAAATTTCTGCTTTTACAGTCATGGTGTCAAGTTTGGCTAATTTAACAATCGTGGGCGCACTTTGATTGGCGTTCACGGTTTGACCTTCTTCGGTCACAATTGCAACGACAGTGCCATCCATTGGGGCAAGAATACGGGTATAACCTAAATTTTCTTTAGACGTGTCTAAAGTTAGGCGTGACTGTTCAATTTGAGCATTAATGGCAGCAATTTCTGCTTGTGCAGTTTTATAGTTGGCTAAGGCAGTTTCAAGTTCGGCACGTGAGGTCGCATCTTGCGCATACATGGCTTGTTGACGCTGATATTCTGCTGCGACTTTGGCGAGATTGGCTTGTCGAACCGCCAATTGTGCCTGTTGGTTTTTAATACTGGCCTGCGCTGTTTTAAACTCATTTTCCTGTCGTACGGAGTCAATTTGGGCAATCAACTGTCCTTGTTTGACTTGATCGCCTAACTGAACATACATTTTTTTGACTTGACCTGAAACTTGCGCACCAACACTGACCATTTTGGTGGCTTCAAGTACGCCTGTTGCCAACACCGCACTTTCAATATCTCCACGGCTCACTTCGGCAGTAATGTATTGCGGTTGTTGTTCTTTGGGTTTTAAAAAATACCAAGCGGCAAATGCCAGCATCAGCGCAATGATAATTCCCGCAATAAGTTTGGTCGATTTTATTTTTGGCATGAGTCAAAAAACAGAAAAAGAAATTAAAAGGATTATAGAAGTGAAATAAGGATAAATCGTGAATTTTTTGAAGAAACTGCAAATGAGAATTATTTATTGGTGGTTTGAGCTAGATTTAATACAGTCTGAGTACGGTATTACATCCATAAAAAAAGTGAAAATAGCATCTGTTAACGAGGTGGGGTAGTTTGTTTCATCTCTATGATAATTTTATGAATTTTTATGATAAATGCTGAAAAATACAACTATGGTCTAAGTTGCTTAAAAAACCTTATTTTCTATATGGATTTAAGAATTAAAAGCAGCTAGTATTAAATTCCATAAAATAATTATGGATTTAATCATTAGGATAATACGGCATCGGGACGATGCAATAAAACATGACTTTAAGCAAAAAATCTGAGGGGTAAATCATGGAGTGGAGTGAGAAATTTAATATCGGAATTGATGTGATTGACAATCAACATCGACAAATTCTGGACTATATTAATGCGCTGGAAAAAATTCGGGCGACAGGTGCGCGGGAGCAAATCAAAGAAGTCTTGGATGACTTGATTGACTATACGCAATCGCATTTTAGCTTTGAAGAAAACTTGTTGTCACAGGTCAATTATCAATACTTACCATCACATCGTGGTATTCACGAACTCTTTGTGAAGCGTTTGAATGATTGCCGTCAGCGTTTTGCCAATGGCGAATCGGTAGAACATGATTTGTATCGTTTGTTGTCTAAATGGTTGATTAACCATATTCAGCATGATGATCAGGATTATGTCGATGCGGTACGCGACAATATGCTGCATTATTTGCGTTCGCAGGAACAGAAAAAAGGTAAAAGTTGGTTTGCACGTTTCTTTAGCTAATCTTGCGATAAGTGGCTGACTTTAAAATTTATTTAATGAAGTCTGCTAAATTAAGCCGAGTGAGAAGCGAACAGTGTTTTACCACAGAGTTCTGTAATGGCTTGTAGCACCAGATGTTCAGGGTTTTCCTTGGACATCCCTTTAATGGCGGCATCAATACGCAATAACAGAGCAGGCCATTGCAAGAAACTATTTGGATTTAAACGTCGCAAAGCTTGCTGATACACACTGACTTTGTTTTTCCAAATACCCAGTTGCAAAGCATTTTGTGGTTGTTCAAATAATTGCATCAGTAAGCGCATTTCTTTGCTGATGCTCCACAAAATTAAACTCATGGCTTCACCCGAAGCCATGAGGTATTGAAAAATTTTCATAGCTTGCGCTAGATTTCCCGTCAGTAAAGCATCATTTAAATCATAAGTGCTATAACGAGATTGATCTTGTAAACAGGCATGTAAATGTTCAATCTGAATCTGCTGAATTTCAGGAAAGGTGTCACTGACCCGCATTAAGCTATTTTTGGCAGCCAAAAGGTTGTGTTCATGATGTTGTTCCAACCATTGCCACGCATCATGTCCTAATTGAATGCCAAGCTTTTCTGCTTCCAAACCTAAAATCTGCTGCCGATCTTTAGGATAATTCGCCGTAAGCGCAACATTGACCCCATTGGCATCAATCAACTGAAAAAAACTGGATTTCAGACTATTGTTGTCTTGTTTCGGCATTACCACCAACAGCAAGTTTTGTTCATTGTGTTGAATATAACTTTTCAGTTGTTTTAGTGTGCTGGCATCAGGCTTGATATTGCCGTGTACTTCAACCGCCAATTGACTCGAAAACAGTGACAGACTGTTTAAGGCATTGAATACATTTTTCCAATCGCTAACGCTATTTAAATCATAACGCTGACGTTCAATATCCTGTTTTTGCCAACTGGCACGAAAAGCATCCAGCAAGTTTTGTTCGAGTAAGGGTTCTTGACCATGCAAAATCCATACGCCACGTGCTTCATCCACACGTTTGAGGGCTTGTAGATAGTCAAGTTTCATAAAAAATTCGCACTCGAAAACTTATTTAGGGTTTGAATACACAGGTGGGTTGACCAAAGGTAAACGATTAGATGAAATTTGACGCACAATTTGCTGTGCTACATCATCAATAATGACTTCTTTTAAGAATTTTTGTTCCTGATCATCGGTATTCACAGTTGCGACATCGTATTGATAACTGCGCGTTGCCATGACGGTACGAGGTTCGGTGATCGGGTTGCCTTGCGCATCTTCAATACGGAAAGTCACACTCAAACGCAATAAGGTTTCTACCAGTTTGCCATTCAATTCCAAGCGACGTGGCGTATAGTCAAGTACACGCAGTACATAGGCATTAGGGTCATTGCTGAGTTGTACGCCCGCTGTACCCATGTGAATGGAAAGTTTTTCTTCTAATTCTTCAGCATTGCTCGGTAAAGCCAGACTCATTTTTGAATAAGCCACAGGTGCAATGCTTGGATTGGTGCCTTTAAGATGAAAACCGCAGCCGACTAAGCTAGCACTGAGTCCACAAGTTAAAACAATGACTGCTAGACGTTGGCTAAAGTGCATGTGCTGTCCTCTGTAATATTCTTGAAAGTTTAAAAGCGGAAGTTGAGAATATCTTGATTGTAGGTGCAAAGCTCGTTGACTGACAACGGGCTTTGTTTGGAAATTGTGAAATCCTTCAGAAAGTTCCTTCTCTTGCGCCACATGTGGCTCAGGATGAGGAATATATTCCGCAAGAGGATGGGGGTATATATTTACCTCTCCCAAACCCTCTCCTGAAAGGAGAGGGAATGTAAGGATTTAAACCACCAAATTCACTAACTTATTCGGTACCACAATTTCTTTCTTGGTTGGCCCAGTCAAGAAAGGTTGTACTTCTGGTAACGCTTTGGCAAGTGCAAGAATGTCTTCTTTAGATGCATCTACTGCTACATCAAGCTTGCCGCGTAATTTACCATTTACCTGCACCACAATAGTTTGAGTATTGCGGGTTAATGCAGACTCATCGACCACAGGGAATAGGGTAGAGGTTAATTCAATTCCGAACTCTACCAATAAGGTTTGGCTCAAGTGTGGTGCAAATGGCGCAAGCAAGGTCAATAAAGCCACAATTGCTTCACGTTCAACCGCAAGGTCTTGTTCGTTCTGCGCTTCAAACTTGTTGCAAGCATTCAAGAGTTCCATCAATGCTGCAATTGCAGTGTTGAACGCATGACGACGTTCAATATCATCGCCCACTTTTTGAATGGTTTCATGGGTTTTGCGACGTAAGTCTTGCGCTGCTGTAGCAAGTTTACTACTGTCAATTACAGTTGTATTGCTGCCTTTTTCAAGGAAACCTGCCGCCAAACGCCAAACACGTTTTAAGAAGCGGTTCGCACCTTCAACACCTGCATCTGACCATTCTAAAGACTGATCAGGTGGTGCAGCGAACATCATAAACACACGTGCAGTATCTGCGCCGTATTGGTCAATAATGGCTTGCGGGTCGATACCGTTATTTTTCGATTTCGACATTTTTTCCTGACCGCCAACAATCACAGCTTGACCATCGCCCATGTATTTTGCAGAAAGAACACGACCTTTTTCGTCTTTTTCAAGCTCAATATCGGCAGGGTTGAACCAAGTTTTCTTGCCGCTTTCTGCTTCGCGATAGAAGGTGTCAGCCAAGACCATACCTTGGGTCAGTAAGTTGGTAAATGGTTCATTGCCTTGTACCACGCCTTCATCACGCATAAGTTTGTGAAAGAAACGCGCGTACAATAAGTGCAAGATGGCGTGTTCTACACCACCAATATATTGATTAACTGGTAACCAAGTTTGCGCAGCTTCAGGCTTGACCATACCACCTGTAAAATCTGGAGATGCATAACGTGCATAATACCAAGATGATTCTACAAAAGTATCTAAGGTATCGGTTTCACGACGTGCTTCGCCACCACAGCATGGGCAAGTAGTTTGATAGAATTCAGGCATTTTATTTAACGGGTTGCCTGAGCCATCTGGCACAACATCAGTAGGTAAAATGACAGGAAGCTGATCTTCTGGAACTGGAACTTGTCCACATTTTTCACAGTTGATCATTGGAATTGGACAACCCCAGTAACGTTGGCGTGAAACACCCCAGTCACGTAAGCGGAATTGTACTTTTACATTGGCTAAGCCTTGTGGCTCTAATTTCGCTAAAAGCGCATCAAAAGCCGCTTGGAAATCTAAACCATCAAATTCACCTGAATTGACCAGTTTACCTTCTTTAGAACCGTACCATTCTTGCCATTGGGTTGCGTCAAAGTCCGCATCGTCTGCACCTTTGGCATCAATCACCTGAATAATTGGCAATTGGAATTTATTGGCAAACTCAAAATCACGCTCATCGTGCGAAGGTACAGCCATCACCGCACCAGAACCGTAAGACATCAACACATAGTTGGCAATCCACACTGGCAACTCTTTACCCGTTACTGGATGCTTCACAAACAAGCCAGTCGCCATACCTTTTTTTTCGGCAGTGGCAAGGTCAGCTTCTGCCACAGAACCCATGCGGCATTCTTCAATAAAGGCTTTTAATTGTGCATTATTTTCTGCTGCTTTTAACGCCATTGGATGTTCTGCAGCAACAGCCACATAAGTTGCACCCATTAACGTGTCAGCACGCGTTGTAAATACAGTCAGACCATCTGCATAAATTTCAGGATTTGCCGATGGGAATGTGATTTCCATCCCTTGCGAACGCCCAATCCAGTTGCGCTGCATGGTCAAGACTTGCTGTGGCCAACCATCTTTTAAAGTTTCTAAATCGTCTAATAATTCTTGGGCATAATCGGTAATGCGGAAGTAGTACATTGGAATATCGCGTTTTTCTACCAATGCACCTGAACGCCAACCACGACCATTTTCGACCTGTTCATTGGCCAAAACTGTTTGATCGACAGGATCCCAGTTGACTGTCGAGAGTTTGCGATAAATTAACCCTTTTTTATACAGTTGCACGAATAACCATTGTTCCCAGTGGTAATACTCTGGGGTGCAAGTGGCAAATTCACGATCCCAATCTACTGCCAAACCTAGTTTTTTCAATTGGTCGCGCATGTAGGCGATATTTTCAAAAGTCCATTTAGCTGGGGCAACCTGATGCGCAATCGCTGCGTTTTCAGCAGGTAAACCAAAAGCATCCCAACCCATAGGTTGTAAGACTGTTTCACCTTTTAAACGGTGAAAACGGCTAATTACATCACCAATGGTGTAGTTACGCACGTGACCCATGTGCAGTTTGCCGCTTGGGTAAGGGAACATCGAGAGGATATAACGATGTGGACCTTCGACTGTGTCGGCAACTTTAAAGGCTTTACGAGATTCCCAGTCGCTTTGGACTTGGGGTTCAATCGCACTGGCTTGATATTCAGGGTCAATGTGAGTAGTCATAAGGTTAAATCAGGAATAAACGGTTAAAAAAGTGTGTCACACAGCATAGCGCAAAATGCAGCTAAATTGAATTTTGCGCGTTGGATTGTGCAGGAAAATTTAAGCGAGTCGTACTTTATGGCTTAAAACTTAAAAAACTTGTGGGTTGGCACGTTCTTGTTGTGCCTGATTTAAAGCTGCATTGGCTTCACGTTGTTGCTGATCCATGGCTGGATTTCCTGCAGGATGATTTGTGGTTGGTGTTGCTTGTTGGTTTGTTGCATTTGCAGCAGTAGGCTCAGGGTTCGCAGTAGAATTTGCAGGAATGGCAACAGTAGGTGCTGAATTTTTCCAGCCGTAGGTATCGACTTTACCTTTTTTCTTGGCTGTTTTTGGTGGTGGTGTCGTGGTGTAATGGGTTGATCCATTTGCATCGACCCACTTGTAATATTGTTTTGCAGAAACTGAGCTAGTGGCAAAAATTAGAATCAAGCTTGCAGAAAGACAACTCAAGCGGATCATTGGCGTTTTCATGTTTGGAAGTCCTGAGCAAAAAAGGTAAATGGCAGAAAACCAATTACAAAAAATCATGTTGGCTAAATTTTAGCAATAATTCCCCGTGAAGCTAGGATTTATTGACAATTTTTCGATGATTTTTATCTGCAATAGTGCCTATTCAAAATTGGAGCATTGGCTTGCCAATTTGCGAGTTAAAATAAGCTGAAATGCGTTGCTGAATCATAACCAAGCGATTTATATATTTTTTAATTCATTCTTTATTTTTATGTATCTGATATGAAAAAATTATAAAAAATTCAGCAAATCTCTGAAGTTATTTGTTTTATATGGAAATATTGGGCTTGGGATTAAATTGTGATGGATGACACAAAGCGTAAAAAATGCCCAGTTTATAAATAAAGCAGAAAAAGCCGATTTTTAAACTTGACTTTAGTCGGGTAAACTACAAAAATGCACACTTTAGTTTTATGTGCCTTAGATCGATCACCCTTCGAATAAGTGTCATGTCATGCAATGGGCAACTTCTCTAGCCGAGAAGCTGAACAAAGCTTATAAAATGTGTTTACCCCAACACGTTTTAGATCTCATATTGCTTATACGGTAATCAGATCAGAAATTTTTCCTATTGCCATGAAAACTATGAAATATGTGTGCTATAACAGTGCAGGAATTAATGAACAAAACACTGCAGGTGTCTCCCATTTTGCAGTGACAAGACTAGGGTGAATCACGTTGGAACTTTTATCTGGTGGTGAAATGCTCGTTCGCGCATTGGCGGACGAAGGCGTTGAGCATGTTTTTGGATACCCAGGCGGCGCAGTACTTCATATTTACGATGCGTTCTTTCAACAAGACAAAATTAATCATTACCTTGTGCGCCATGAGCAAGCTGCTGGTCATATGGCAGATGCATACTCGCGCGTAACAGGTAAAACAGGTGTGGTGCTGGTGACTTCAGGTCCTGGTGCAACCAACACCGTGACTCCAATTGCAACGGCTTATATGGACTCAATCCCAATGGTGATTTTGTCTGGTCAGGTTGCAACACACTTAATTGGTGAAGATGCCTTCCAAGAAACCGATATGGTGGGTATTTCACGTCCGATTGTAAAACACAGTTTCCAAGTGCGTCATGCAAGCGAAATTCCTTCAGTGATTAAGAAGGCATTCTATATTGCATCTTCAGGTCGTCCTGGTCCTGTGGTGGTTGATATTCCTAAGGATGCAACCAACCCAGCAGAAAAATTTGCTTACGAATACCCAGAAAAAGTGAAGATGCGTTCGTATCAACCACCGCATCGTGGTCACTCAGGTCAAATTCGCAAAGCAATTGATGAGCTATTAAATGCCAAACGTCCTGTGATTTATTCAGGCGGTGGTGTTGTACAAGGCAATGCTTCTGAGCAATTGACTGAACTTGCACACATTTTAGGTTTCCCTGTAACCAATACATTAATGGGCTTGGGTGCGTTCCCGGGCAATGATCCACAATTTATTGGTATGTTGGGTATGCATGGTACGTATGAAGCCAATATGACCATGCACAATGCCGATGTGATTTTGTGTATTGGTGCGCGTTTTGATGACCGTGTAACCAATAACCCTGCAAAATTCTGTCCAAATGCTAAAGTCATTCATATTGACATTGACCCTGCGACCATTTCAAAAACTATCATGGCGCACATTCCAATTGTAGGTGCGGTTGAACCTGTACTTCAGGAAATGTTGGTTCAATTGAAGCAATTAAATGTGTCTAAGCCAAACCCTGAAGCGATTGCTGCATGGTGGAATCAGATCAATGAATGGCGTAAAGTTCATGGTTTGAAATATGACAAACCAACCGATGGCACGATGAAGCCGCAACAAGTAGTTGAAGCTTTAGACAAAGTGACCAATGGTGATGCGATCATTACTTCTGACGTAGGTCAGCACCAAATGTTTGGCGCGAACTACTATAAGTACAAGCGTCCACGTCAATGGTTGAACTCTGGTGGTCTAGGTACTATGGGTGTAGGTTTACCGTATGCTATGGCGGCTAAACTGGCTTATCCAGATCAACAGGTTGTATGTATCACGGGTGAAGCATCGATTCAGATGTGTATCCAAGAGCTTTCTACCTGTAAGCAATATGGTTTAAACGTTAAGATCTTATGCTTGAATAACCAAGCTTTAGGTATGGTTAAACAATGGCAAGATATGAATTATGAAGGTCGTCACTCAAGTTCTTATGTTGACTCATTGCCTGACTTCCCTAAATTGATGGAAGCTTATGGTCACGTTGGTATTCAAATTAACCATGCCGATGAGCTTGAATCTAAGCTTGCAGAAGCGATGGCGATTAATGACAAATGCGTATTCATTAACGTAATGGTTGACCGTACAGAGCACGTTTATCCGATGCAAATTGCGGGTCAATCCATGAAAGATATGTGGTTAGGTAAAGGGGAGCGCACAGAATGAGACACATTATTTCCGTTCTCGTTGAAAACGAATCAGGTGCGCTTTCTCGTTTAGTGGGTTTATTCTCTCAACGTGGTTATAACATTGAGACTTTAAACGTTGCGCCAACCGAAGACCCAACACTTTCACGTTTAACGCTTACAACTTATGGTGATGATCATAAAATTGAGCAAATCACCAAACAACTGAATAAATTGGTTGAAGTGGTTAAAGTGGTCGACCTGTCAGAAGGCCCGCATATTGAACGCGAATTGATGCTGATTAAAGTCAAAGCATCGGGTGCTGCACGTGCTGAAATTAAACGTACTGCAGACATCTTCCGTGGTCAAATTGTGGATGTCACACCAACGACTTATACGGTGCAGCTTGCGGGTACAACTGAAAAACTAGATGGTTTTATTGACGCGATTGCTGAAAACACCATTTTAGAAGTTGTGCGTTCAGGTGTGTCAGGTATCGCACGCGGCGAAAAAGTTTTAACCATTTAACTAAATTTCATAGTTAATTTTACTCATCGAATTCATTCCATCTCAAAGGATGGAGAGCTTACTGAAGTACTGAATAGACAAGTACTTGAGTAAGATAGGAATCCTAAGCATTTTAGCGGAGACAGCAATGCAAATTTTTTACGATAAAGACTGCGACTTATCTATCATTCAATCTAAGAAAGTAGCGATCATTGGTTACGGTTCACAAGGTCACGCGCACGCGCTTAACCTTAAAGATTCTGGCGTAGACGTAACTGTAGGTTTACGTGCTGGTTCTGCTTCTTGGAAAAAAGCTGAAAATTCGGGTCTTAAAGTTTCTGAAGTTCCTGCTGCTGTTGCTCAAGCTGACTTAGTTATGATTTTGACTCCAGATGAGTTCCAATCACAACTTTATCGTGACGTGATTGAGCCAAACATCAAGCAAGGCGCAACTTTAGCATTTGCTCACGGCTTCTCTGTACTTTATAACCAAGTTGTTCCACGTGCAGACTTAGATGTAATCATGGTTGCACCTAAAGCACCTGGTCACACTGTACGTTCTGAATTCCAACGTGGTTCAGGTGTTCCTGATCTTATCGCGATTCATCAAGATGCTTCTGGTAATGCACGTAACGTTGCACTTTCTTACGCTTCAGGTGTGGGTGGTGGTCGTACAGGTATCATCGAAACTTCTTTCCGTGAAGAAACTGAAACTGACTTATTTGGTGAGCAAGCAGTTCTTTGTGGTGGTGCTGTTGAATTGGTTAAAATGGGCTTCGAAACTCTTGTTGAAGCGGGTTATGCACCAGAAATGGCTTACTTCGAATGCTTACACGAGCTTAAATTGATCGTTGACTTGATGTTCGAAGGCGGTATCGCTGACATGAACTATTCAGTATCTAACAACGCTGAATATGGCGAGTATGTAACTGGTACTGAAGTGATTAACGAACAATCACGTGAAGCAATGCGCAATGCACTTAAACGTATTCAATCTGGTGAATATGCGAAAATGTTCATCCAAGAAGGTGCGTTGAACTACCCATCAATGACTGCTCGTCGTCGTCAAAACGCGGCTCACGGTATTGAAGTAACGGGTAACAAGTTACGTGCGATGATGCCTTGGATCCAAGCAAACAAAATCGTAGACAAAGAGAAAAACTAAGTTTTAGTTTAATCTTTAAAAAACCCTTATTGTATATAAGGGTTTTTTTATGAGTGAAGTAAAGGATGTTACGTGCCTTGCGCTTCGCTCAGAACTGTGTTTTCACTCCTTGCGCTGTAGGCGTCCGCTGAACCCCATGCCTATTTTTTAATTTGAGTTGGATTTCCAGCGATGTGGCTTAATTCTTCTATTTGGGTCGCTTTATGCGTCGGCAGCCTTTTCAGCACATCACTTAAATAGGCATACGGATCCAAGCCATTCAGCTTTGCTGACTGGATTAAAGTCATGATATTCGCCGCTCGCTGGCCGCTGCGCAGCGAGCCAGCAAACAGCCAGTTCTTGCGCCCTAAGGCCCAAGGTCGCATTTGATTGTCGGGTAGTCAGACGCAGTTACCTACGTCCAACCCCCTAAGAACCGTGCATGCGAGTTTCCCAGCACACGGCTCAAGCCTCTGCTAAGGCGCCATTCGGCACCCGGTTATACATCGTTGACATT